>DATEQI010000556.1:0-5006 GCA_035272805.1 Alphaproteobacteria bacterium
TGGCTGGCGCGAATACGAGTGGCGCTGGCGCTGGGACAAGTTCCCCGATCCGCACCGCCGCCTGCCGGTGCCCGAGTGGCGCGGCCAGCCGCTCGCGGGCAAGACCGTCGTGGTCTATGCCGAGCAGGGCTACGGCGACACCATTCAGTTCGCTCCGCTCGCGCGCCGGCTGGCCGAGCAGGCCGGCGAGGTGCTGTTCGAGGTCACCACGCCCCAGCTCCGCCTCTTCAAGGAGGGTTTCGCGGGCGGCAATCTGGAAGTCATCGAG
This sequence comes from Alphaproteobacteria bacterium, assembly GCA_035272805.1. GTDB lineage: Bacteria > Pseudomonadota > Alphaproteobacteria > JACZXZ01 > JACZXZ01 > DASPPM01. The sequence goes on from DATEQI010000556.1 coordinate 269, forward strand.
CGCACGCGCAACCCCGACATCGTCGCCACCCTCAAGCCCTATCATTACGTGGTGCCGCTCATGAGCCTGCCGGCGCGGCTCTCGCTCTCGCTCGGCGAGCTTCCCTTATGCGGCCCCTACATCAAGTCTCCGGCGGCCGCGCGCGCCCAATGGGCGAAGCGTTTCGCCGGCGCCAAGGGGCGCCGGATCGGACTCGCCTGGGCGGGACGGCCAACCCATGCCGAGGACCGCAAGCGCTCGCTCACGCTCGAGCGCCTGCGCGCGCTTTTCCTCGTGGACGGAATTACGTGGTACTCGCTGCAGGTGGGCCCGGCGAGCGCGCAGATGGCCGAGACCAAGCTCCCGCTCGTCGATCTGGCCCCCCACTTCAACGACTTCGCCGATACCGCGGCGGCGATCGCGGGGCTCGACATGGTGATCGCCGTCGACACCGCGGTCGCCCATCTCGGCGCGGCATTGGGCAAGCCGGTGTGGATCCTGCTGCCCGCGGTCGCCGACTGGCGCTGGCTGCAGGCGCGCGCCGACAGCCCGTGGTATCCGAGCGTGCGCCTGTTCCGCCAGCCCGAGATCGGCGATTGGGACAGCGTGGTCGCCGAGGTGCTGCGCGCGCTCACTGAGCTCGTGCGCTAGCGCTTCGCGAGCCTGCCGCGGAGCGCGCGGAAGAAGAGCGGGGCGAGCAGCCGTAGGGTGCAAAAACTCGGGCCGACACGTCACGGGGCGCCAGGCGGAGAGGAGGGGCCCCCGCGGGCCAAAGGCCCGCTTCTTCTGCATCATGCATAAAGAGGCGCGCTACGCGCGCCGCGCGAAGCGATGGGAAGGTGACGAGGGCTAGCGTAGCGAGCCTTTCCCAGCGATAACTCGTCTCGCCCAGGCGCCTCCTCAACCCGGCCCTCTCCTCATGAAGGAGAGGGAGAAGAACGTCCTCCTCTCCTCCTGAAGGAGGCGAGACAGAAAGCCTGTTGCCGCGGCCCCTGCACTTGCTATGCTCGGGCCCTTCTGGTGAAGAGCGCTCGATGCAAGCCCTGAGCTTCGCCCCGCCGCCACCCTGCCCCGAGGCCGAGACGCTGCGTGGAGAAGTGCGCGAGCTCGTCTGGCGCGAGCTCACGGGGCGCAGCGCCGAGGCGCGCGCCGCCTCGTGGAGCGGCTTCGATCCCGAGTTCAGCCGCAAGCTCGGCCGGCGCGGCTGGATCGGCATGACCTGGCCCAAGCGCTACGGCGGGCACGAGCGCAGCGCGCTCGAGCGCTATGTCGTGCTCGAGGAGATGCTCGCCGCGGGCGCTCCCGTGGGCGCCCATTGGGTCGCCGACCGGCAAAGCGGGCCTCTGCTTCTCCGCTTCGGCAGCGAGGCGCAACGCCGGGCCATCCTGCCGCGGATCGCCGCCGGCGAGTGCTATTTCTGCATCGGCATGAGCGAGCCGGATACCGGCTCCGACCTCGCCTCGGTGCGCACCCGCGCCGTCGCCGCGGACGGCGGCTATCGCGTGAACGGCACCAAGGTCTGGACCACGCGGGCCCATCAGGTCCATTACATGATTGTCTTCTGCCGCACCGCCGCCGCGAGCGAGGCCGATCGCCACGGCGGGTTGAGCCAGTTCCTGGTGGACCTCAAGACGCCCGGCATCAAGGTGCGGCCGATCCGCAACCTCGCCGGCCAGCATGACTTCAACGAGGTGGTGTTCGAGGACGTGCTCCTGCCCGAGGACGCGCTCATCGGCGGGCTCGGCGACGGCTGGCGCCAGGTGACGAGCGAGCTCGCCTTCGAGCGCAGCGGACCGGAGCGCTTCCTCTCCTCCTTCACCTTGCTCGTCGAGCTCGCGCGCGCATTGGGTCCGGAGCCCTCCGAGCGGGCGGCGATCGCACTCGGCCGCATCATGGCGCACATCGTGACGCTGCGGCGCCTCTCGCGCTCGGTCGCCGGCATGCTGCAGGCGGGGGCCGACCCGGCGTTGCAGGCGGCCGTGGTCAAGGATCTCGGCACGCTGCTCGAGCAGGAAATCCCCGAGGTGGCGCGCCAGCTCGTCGCGTGCGAGCCCGCCACGGAATCGACCCAGGCCTTCTCGGCGGTGCTCGCGCACGCCATCCTCCACGCGCCCTCGTTCTCGATCCGCGGCGGCACGCGGGAGATCCTGCGCGGCATCATCGCCCGCGGGCTCGGGCTCAGATGAGGCCCAAAAGCGGAAGGGAGGGACAGGCGATGGCGCAAGCGCCGGTGCTGTACGCGCAAGAGGGCGGGATCGTAACACTCACCTTGAATCGCCCGGAGACCCGCAACGCGATCACGGACAATGACATGATCGACGCGCTCGTCGACGCGGTCGAGCGCATGAACGCCGACATGAGCGTTCGCGTCGCCATCCTGACCGGCGCGGGCACGGCGTTCTGCTCGGGCGGCAACTTGAAGCGCATGGCCGCGCGCGCGGGGCCGGGTGCGGAGCCGCCGGTCGAATCGCGGCGCTGGTACAAGCTCGGCATCCACCGCATCCCGCTCGCCTTCGAGGCGCTCGAGGTGCCGATCATCGCCGCGGTCAACGGTCCGGCGATCGGGGCCGGCTGCGACCTTGCTTGCATGTGCGACATCCGCATCGCGGGCGAGAGCGCGCGCTTCGCCGAGAGCTTCGTCAAGCTCGGCATCATCTCGGGCGACGGGGGTGCGTGGCTGCTGCCGCGCATCGTCGGCTTCTCCAAGGCGAGCGAGATGACCTTCACCGGCGATGCGATCGATGCCAAGGAGGCGCTCGCCTGCGGGCTGGTCTCGAAAGTGACGCCCGATGCCGAGCTCCTGCCGACGGCCGGCGCACTCGCCGCCCGCATCGCCGCCAATCCGCCGCACGCGATGCGCATGACGAAGCGCCTTCTCTACGAGGGCCGCCACATGCGGCTCTCGAGCCTGCTCGAGCTCGCCGCGGCGCTGCAGTCGCTCGCCCACACCACGGCCGATCACAAGGAGGCGGTGACCGCCTTCCTCGAGAAGCGCCCGCCGAAATTCAAGGGAGACTAGCGTGGAGTCCGATCACGTTGAATCGTCCATTCGCATCGTCATTCCCGCGAAAGCGGGAATCCAGGCCGCTTCTGGACCCCCGCTTTCGCGCTAGGGTATTCACACAAGTCCGAGGATCGCCGGCAAATAGCGGCATTGGGTTGTGCAAAGGCGTCTCGGACCGGCTGTGGTGCGTCCTTCGAGACGCTCGCTGCGCTCGCTCCTCAGGATGAGGTTAGGTCTTTATGCCACGCACAAATTTGCCTCATCCTGAGGAGCGCCCCGGAGGGGCGCGTCTCGAAGGACCCACGGCGACTCTGCAAGCGTCCTCGAGATGTGTGAATACCGTAGCGCTTTCGCGGGGGTGACGACCAGGGTGGTTCAACTTGATTGGATCATGCTCTAGCGGATTCATCTCTGCGGCGGCCGCAGGGAAAATCCGCCTCGGGGAGTAGCGTCATGAGCGAAGCGGGGAGCCCGGTTGCCATCGTCACCGGCGGAGCGCGCGGCATCGGCCGGAGCTCGGCGCTGGCCCTCGCCGCGCGCGGCTACGACGTGGCCCTCGTCGATCTCTTGCTGCCCGAGATGAGGGAGACGGCGGGTGCCATCGAGGCGCTGGGGCGGCGCGCCTCGGTCCACGAGGCCGACGTGCGGCACTTCGAGCTCGCGCGCGCGACCGTCGCGCGCATTCGCGCTACCTGGGGCCGCGTCGATTTCCTTCTCAACAACGCAGGCGCGCCGATGCCCAAGGGCATCCTCGAGATCAGCGAGGAGGAGTTCGATCGCACCATCGCCGTCAACCTCAAGAGCTGCTTCAACTGGTGCAAGGCGGTGGCACCGGTCATGCTCGCGCAAGGGCGCGGCCGCATCGTCAGCATCTCCTCGCTCAACGCTTATTCGGGAGGCGTCACCAGCGCCGTCAGCAAGTTCGCTTATGCGGCGGCCAAGGCCGGCATCCTCGGCATGACCCGGGCCTTGGCCAAGGAGCTCGGACCATCGGTCGCGGTCAATGCGATCTGCCCGGGCGTCATCGTGACCGAGCTCACCAGGAGCCTGGTCGAGCCGCGCGCGGGCGAGCTCGTCAAGGGCATAGCACTCGGCCGCCTCGGCGGCCCCGAGGACGTGGCGCAACTCGTCGCCTATCTCGCCACGGCCGAGCCGAGCTTCATGAGCGGACAAGCCTTGATCCTCGACGGCTTTCAATGGGTCGCGTGAGGCTGCAGCACTTCGGGAGGTGCCCTATCGCCCTTGTGAGGGGGGCGCATTCTCGGCACAATGGCAACCGGGGTTGAGCGCGCTGCGAGGAAAAAACGATATAACATAGAGAGGAGGGGAAGATGGTCGCCGCATTCCGGGGGGAGGGCGAGCACGCCGGCGCATCGTCGAAACAGGCCGTCGCGGCAGCGGTGGTCGGCAACGTGCTCGAGTGGTACGATTTCTCCGTTTATGCCTTCGTCGCCACCACCATCGCGAAGCAGTTCTTCCCGGCGGGCGACGTGGCCGCACTTCTCAACACCTTCCTCGTCTACGGCATCGGCTTCCTGGCGCGCCCGCTCGGCGGCATCGTGATCGGACGCTACGGCGACGTGCGCGGCCGCATCGTCAGCATCTCCTCGCTCAACGCCTATTCGGGAGGTGTGACCAGCGCCGTCAGCAAGTTCGCCTATGCGGCGGCCAAGGCCGGCATCCTCGGCATGACCCGGGCCTTGGCCAAGGAGCTCGGACCATCGGTCGCGGTCAATGCGATCTGCCCGGGCGTCA
>DATEQI010000557.1:0-6423 GCA_035272805.1 Alphaproteobacteria bacterium
GAAGGTGACCGTCGTGCTGCGCAAGGCCTACGGCGGCGCCTACGACGTCATGAGCTCGAAGCACTTGCGGGGAGATCTCAACTACGCCTGGCCCACGGCCGAGATCGCGGTGATGGGGCCCAAGGGTGCCGTCGAGATCATCTTCCGCCAGGACATCGGCGACGCCGAGAAGATCGCGCGGCGCACCGAGGAGTATCGCGAGAAATTCGCCAATCCCTTCGTCGCCGGCCACCGCGGCTTCATCGACGACGTCATCATGCCGCACTCGACCCGGCGCCGCCTCTGCCGCGCGCTCGCCATGCTGCGCGAAAAGAAGCTCGAGAACCCGTGGAAGAAGCACGACAACATCCCGCTGTGAAGGCCTCATCCTTCGAGATGCAACCCTTCGGGTTGCTCCTCAGGATGAGCACTCACAGCTTTGTATGCCAGCACCTCATCCTGAGGAGCCGCCGCAGGCGGCGTCTCGAAGGATGAGCGGCGTGCGGCGCGCAAGCGCATGAGTATGCGAGCATGCCAGCATTCGTATATTTGCTCCGCTGCAGCGATGGCTCGTACTATGTGGGCAGCACGCGCGGCAGCCTTGAAGGGCGTATCGCCGAGCACAATGCCGGGCATTTCGGTGGCTACACGAAGGACAGGCGTCCGGTCGACCTTGTGTTTCACCAGGAATTCGCCCGCATCGAGGATGCCATCGCGGCAGAGCGACAAATCAAAGGGTGGCGCCGCGAAAAGAAAGAGGCACTGATCCGCCGTGACTTCTCCGCATTGCCGACCCTCGCGAGCCGTGGTCCTCATCCTTCGAGACGCGATCCTTCGGATCGCTCCTCAGGATGAGGTCTTGCGCTAAGAAGACAGGAGTCCTCATCCTGAGGAGCCGCCGCAGGCGGCGTCTCGAAGGATGAGGGGGGCAAGATGTTGGGAACGTCGGCATGCCGGAGTCTAGAGCCGAAAAAGTGCCAACCTCCGCCGCCCGCCGGCTGCGCGGCTTCCGCCTGCACCTCGTCGGCTATTTCGCGGTCGCGGCGGCCTGCGTCGTGATCAACCGCATGTTCACGCCCGACACCGTCTGGTTCGTCTGGCCGATGGTCGGCTGGGGCCCGGTCTTGGCGTTTCACGTGGCCTATGTGATGGGCCTCTTCGGCACGGCGAGCCCGCGTTGACGATGGCCGACCCGAGCAAGATCAGCGGCTACCACGCTCACGTCTACTACGACGACGCGGCCACGCGCGGCCGCGCGGCGGAGCTGCGCGAGGCGCTCGCAAGCACCTTCGACGTGGTGCTCGGACGCTGGCGCGACGAGCCGGTCGGGCCCCACCCCAAGCCCATGTACCAAGTCGCCTTCGCGCCAACGGAGTTCGCGCGGCTCGTGCCCTGGCTCGCCCTCAATCACCGGGGCCTCTCGGTGCTCATCCACCCCGAGACCGGGGACGACCCGACCGACCACTCCGAATACGCCCTCTGGCTCGGCGAGAGGCTGCCGCTCGACATCGAATACCTGCGCAGCCTCACAAAACGGTGAGCGGAATAGCCGGAAACGTCCGCGCAATCCCTCACCCGGCTCGCTACGCTCGCCACCCTCTCCCGCTTTGCGGGGTCGAGCCGCAAAGCGGATCGACGAAGGGGCCCGTCGCGAGAGCGACGGGAAGGGTGAGGGACGGCGCGACGCCGAGGGAGTTGAGGCAAAGCCGGCCCTATGGTATTAAGTATGGGACGATAACAAGATAGACCTATCCCCCGCCATGGCCTGGACCGAGCTCGCGACCGAGGTCGTCGATCCCACCCTACGCGCGCGCGCCGTGCGCCATCTGCGCCAGGCGCGGGTGGTGCTGCCGAGCTTCGCCGAGCTCGCGGACCCGGCGCGCATTCCCGCGCGCGTCGTCGCAGCCCTCGCGGCGATCGACGCCGACGCGGCCGAGGCCGGCAATCTCTTCCGCGTGCATTGGTACAACGACGAGCGCCGCAAGGCCCTCGCAGCCGTCCCCTCCTATCTCGAGCTGCCCGAGGCGCTCAGCGGGGTGAAGGCGCGCATCCTCGTGGCCCTTGGCCGCAGCTTCCCCATGATCGGCGCGCACAAGGTGCTGGCCGCTTACGCCTGCCTCGTGCCGCGGCTGGTCACCGGCCGCTTCGATCCCGCTGCCAACAAGGCGGTGTGGCCCTCGACCGGGAACTATTGCCGCGGCGGGGTGGCGATCTCGCGCATCCTCGGCTGCCGCGGCGTCGCCGTGTTGCCGGCCGGCATGAGCCGGGAGCGCTTTGATTGGCTCAAGGGCTGGGTGAGCCGGCCCGAGGACATCGTGCGCACGCCGGGCACGGAGAGCAACGTCAAGGAAATCTACGACACGTGCGCCGAGCTCGCGCGCGATCCCGCGAACGTCATCCTCAACCAGTTCTCCGAATTCGGGAATTACCTCGTCCATTATGCCGCGACGGGGCCTGCCTTGCGCGCGGTCTATGAGCATGCGCGGCGGGGGCACGAGGCGCTCGGCCTTGCCGCCTTCGTCGCCGCCTCGGGCTCCGCCGGCACGCTCGGCGCCGGCGACTATCTCAAGGAGTCGTGCGGCGCCAAGATCGTCGCCGTCGAGGCGCTCGAGTGCCCGACCATGCTCGAGAACGGCTATGGCGAGCACAACATCCAGGGCATCGGCGACAAGCACATCCCCTTCATCCACAACGTGATGAACACCGACGTCGTGACCGGCGTCTCGGACCGCAGCACGGATTCGCTCAACCTGCTCTTCAACAGCGAGGTGGGAAGGCGCTATCTCGAGCGCCGCCGCGGCCTCGACGCGGGGCTGGTAGCCCGCCTCGACGCGCTCGGCCTCTCGAGCATCGCCAATCTCCTGGCCGCCATCAAGACGGCGAAGCGCTTCGCGCTCGGCCGCGACGACGCCATCGTCACCGTGGCGACGGACAGTGCCGCCATGTACGGCAGCGAGTGCCGCAAGTTCGAGGCCGCGCATTATCCGCAAGGCTTCGACGAGGTCCATGCCGGCGAGGTGGCCGGCCGGCATCTCGACGCTATTGCCGACGACCACTTGATCGAGCTCGGCGCGAGCGAGCGGAGGCGGATCTTCAATCTCGGCTATTACACCTGGGTCGAGCAGCAAGGCGTGCCGCTCGAGGAGTTCGATCGGCGCCGGGATCAGGGCTTCTGGCGCGGGCTCAGGGATGCGCTTCCCAAGTGGGATGCGCTCATCGCGGAATTCAATCGGGAAACCGGCCTCGATCGGCCGGGCTGCTAGAGGAGGCGGATTTTGAGCGAGCCATATCTGGAGCTGCGCCGCAAGACCGTCGAGCGCGACAGGAGCCTGCGCGAGAAGGTGATGTCGCTCGAGGAGGCGGCCAAGCTGGTGAAGGACGGCTCAACCGTCGGCATCGGCGGCAGCACGCTCTCGCGCACGCCGATGGCGATGGTGTGGGCGCTCATCCGGGCCGGCCGCAAGGGGCTCTCCTGCGCGCGCAGCATCACCTCGAGCGAGGGCGAGCTGCTGTTCGCCTCCGGCGCCTCCAACCACATCCTCACCAGCTGGTTCAGCCAGGGCATCGTCTGGGGCGTCTCCAGGATCATGCGCCTCTATACCGAGGAGAAGCGGGCGCGCTTCGAGGAGTGGAGCCACATGGCGGTCGGCATGCGTTTCCGCGCCGGTGCCATGGGCGTGCCCTTCCTGCCCATGCGCTCGATGATGGGCTCGGACGTGTTGGCACGGCTCCCCGAGGTGCGGCAGATCGACTGCCCCTTCACCGGCGACAAGCTCGTGCTGGTGCCGGCCCTCAACCCGGACGTCGCCTTGATCCACGTCCAGCGCTGCGATGCCTACGGCAACGCCCAGATGGACGGGCTCCAGTTCATGGACATCGACCTGGCGATGGCGGCGAACCGCGTCATCCTGACGACCGAGCGGATCATCTCCAACGACCAGATCAGGCGCGCGCCCGACCACACCAAGATTCCCTTCTTCACGGTGGATGCGGTCGTCGAGGCGCCCTTCGGCTGCGCCCCGCACGAGTGCTACGGGGTCTACGAGCCCTTCTTCAAGCATCTCGACATGTACGCGGGCCTCTTGCGCAAGGACGCCGAGAAGGGGATCGCCGGATATCTCGAGCGCTATTTCTACGGGCCCAGGGACTGGGCTGCATATCTGACGCTCCTCGGCCTCGAGGAGATGCTCGACGCCAGCCGCCGCGGGAGGCGCATCTATGACGACTGAGACGATGACCAAGACGGGCGCGCGGAATTACACGGCGAGCGAGCTGCTCGCGGTCATGGCGAGCCGCCTGCTCGAGGACGGGCAGGTGGTGTTCGCGGGCGTCGGCATTCCGCTCCTTGCCGCGACCCTCGCCCAGCGCCTGCACGCGCCCGGCCTCACCATCCTCTTCGAGGGCGGCACCATCGGCGCCTTCGTCGAGCCGGGACAGCTGCCGCCCTCGACCAACGAGCAGCGCTGCACGCGCCGCGCCAACATGGTGCTGAGCTCGACCGACGTGCTGCTCCTCCTGCAGCGCGGCTATGTCGACATCGGCTTCATGGGCGGCGCCCAGATCGACGAGCACGGCAACCTCAACAGCTCCTTCATCGGCGACCCCGACAATCCCACCACCCGCCTCCCCGGCACGGGCGGGGGCAACGACATCGCGAGCCTCACCCAGATGATCGTCGCGATGAAGCACGAGAAGCGCCGCTTCGTCGAGAAGGTCGATTTCATCACCAGCCCGGGCTTCATCCGCGGTGGGGCGAGCAGGCGCGAGAGCGGCCTGCTCGCAGGCGGGATGTACCGCGTCGTCACCGACCTCGCCGTCATGGGCTTCGACGAGGAGACGCGGCGCATGGAGGTCGTGGCCCTGCATCCCGGCGTCGGCCTCGGCCAGGTCCAGGACAACACGGGCTTCGAGCTCCTCGTGGCGCGCGACCTCGCCACCACCGAGCCGCCGAGCGAGCCCGAGCTCGCCGTGCTGCGCCACCTCGACCCCGACAAGCTCTACATCGCCTGATTTCGGAAGATTATGCCTTGTGCTCCCTCACCCGGCCGCTCTGCGGCCACCCTCTCCCGCAAGCGGGAGAGGGAAGGGGCCCATCCCGCCAGGGATGGGAAGGGTGAGGGATTGACCCACGCGAACCCATAAGGAGCGCCCATGCCCGGCCTCGCGAATAGCTTCGGAATCGCCATGCGGAACTTCACCGCCTTTCCCGAGCTGCCCGATGCGACGGCGCTCGTCGAGTACGGCGTGCGGATGGAGGAGCTCGGCTTCGATTCGCTCTGGGTGTGGGACCACATCCTCCTCGGCGTCGAGCCGCATTTCCCCATCATCGACGCGCTCTCGCTCCTGACGGCGGTCGCCGCGCGCACCAAGCGCATCAAGCTCGGCACCGGCATCCTCGTGCTGCCGATCCGCAACCCCGTGCTTCTCGCCAAGCAGCTCTCCTCGATCGACCTCATCTCCAAGGGGCGCCTCCTCCTCGGCATGGCGTCGGGCTGGTACAAGCGCGAGTTCGATTCGGTCGGCGTGCCGTTCGAGAAGCGCGGCAGGATCATGGACGAGAGCCTCGAGATCATGTCCCGGCTGTGGAGCGAGGACCTCGTGGCCGGCGACTATCCGCCCTATCACATGAAGGCCGCGGTCATGTTCCCCAAGCCCTATCAGCGCCCGCGCCCGCCCATCCTCATCGGCGGCTACGTCGATCGCGTGCTCAAGCGCGCGGCCACCGCCGCCGACGGCTGGCTCACCTATTTCTATACGCCCGAGAGCTTCGCCAAATCCTGGAGCAAGGTGTGCGCCTTCGCCGCCGAGGCGGGAAAGGACCCGGCGACGCTCATGAACGGCAATCAACTCCCCATCATGGTCGGCAAGTCGCGCGCGGCGATCGAGGCCCCGATGATGGAATGGCTCACCAAGGAGTGGGATTACGCCTCGTGGAGCGAGTCGACCAAGGACTCCGCGATCATGGGCACGGTCGACGAGTGCGTGGCTCAGCTCAAGGCCCAGCTCGAGGTCGGCGTGCAGAAGATCATCTTCGTGCCCTACCAGTACCGCGCCGACCAGATCGAGATCATCGCCAAGGAGATCATCCCGCGGCTCAGGAGCTGATTTGCCCCTCTCCCGCTTGCGGGAGAGGGATCGAACCGCAACGCGGTTCGATCCCATTGCGCAGCAATGGGAGGGTGAGGGACGACACCGACATCCGGCAATCCCTCACCCTTCCCATCCCTTCGGGATGGGCCCCTTCCCTCTCCCGCGAGCGGGAGAGGGGAATCTTAAAGCTCGGCCGAGCTCAGATATCCGCGTAGCAGTGCGTCTCGGCTGCGGCGCCCGGATGAGTGACGGCGCCGGTGTGGGCCGGGCCGACGTTCTGGGCATAGCGCCAGAGCGTACCGGACTGGAAGTCGTGCCGGCGCGGCTTCCAGCTCTTGCGGCGCTTGGCAAGCT
>DATEQI010000558.1:0-4077 GCA_035272805.1 Alphaproteobacteria bacterium
CAAGCTCACCGACGTGCGCGTGCGCGAGGCTCCCTACGGCGAGATTCCCGATCTCAGCCAAGTCGATTTTCGCCGCGACGTGGTCTTCACCTGGAACGGCACCACCTCGGGCGTGCGCGTGCCGAACGGCGACTGGATCGACGCCAAGCGCGCCGGGCTCACCATCTGCGATGCGACCTCGGCCGCCTTCGCGATGGCACTGCCGTGGGACAAGCTCGACGTCGTCACCTACTCCTGGCAGAAGGTGCTGGGGGGCGAGGCCCAGCACGGCATGCTGGTGCTCTCGCCGCGCGCGGTCGAGCGCCTGGAGACTTACACCCCGCCTTGGCCGCTCCCGAAGCTCTTCCGCCTGGCCAAGGGCGGCAAGCTCCTGGAGGGCGTCTTCAAGGGCGAGACCATCAACACCCCCTCCATGCTGTGCGTCGAGGATGCGCTCGACGGGCTTGCCTGGGCGGAGCGCATCGGCGGGCTCAAGGCGCTCATCCGGCGCTCGGAGGCGAATCTCGCGGCGATCGCTCTTTGGGTCGCGCGCACGCCGTGGATCGCTTTCCTCGCCGAGGACGCGCGCATTCGCTCCGCGACCTCGGTGTGTCTCGCCTTCGCCGATCCGGCGATCGCCAGGCTGCCGCTCGAGACGCGCGCGGCTTTCGCCAAGAAGCTCACGGAGCTTCTCGCGGAGGAAGCCGTCGCCTACGACATCAACGCCCATCGCGACGCTCCGCCGGGCTTGCGCATCTGGGCCGGCGCCACCATCGAGCGCGCGGACCTCGAGGCCCTCTTCCCCTGGCTCGACTGGGCTTTCGAGAGCGTGCGCAGCGAGTTCGCCGCCCTCGCGTGACGTTGCCATGACCAAGGTCCTCATCGCCGACAAGCTGAGCGCCCGCGCCGTCGAGATCTTCGAGGCCCGCGGCATCGAGGTCGCGGTCAGGACGGGGCTCAAGGAGCCCGAGTTGATCGAGGCGATCGACGGCTACGACGGCCTCGCCGTGCGCTCCGCCACCAAGGTGACGGCCAAGGTGCTGACGGCGGCCGCGCAGCTGAAGGTGGTGGGCCGCGCCGGCATCGGCGTCGACAACATCGACCTCGCGGCGGCGACCGCGCGCGGCATCGTGGTGATGAACACGCCCTACGGCAACACCATCACCACCGCCGAGCACGCGATCGCGATGATGATGGCGCTCGCCCGCCAGATTCCCCAGGCCGACCGCTCGACCCAGGCGGGCAGGTGGGAGAAGAACCGCTTCTTAGGCGTCGAGCTCACCGGCAAGACGCTCGGCATTATCGGCTGCGGCAACATCGGCGTGATCGTGGCCGACCGCGCCCGCGGCCTCCATATGAAGGTGATCGCCTACGATCCCTTCCTTTTGCCCGAGCGGGCCTTGGCCCTCCAAATCGAGCGGGTCGAGCTCGACGAGCTCTTCCGCCGCGCCGACTTCGTGACGCTGCACGTCCCGCTCACCAACGAGACGCGCAACCTGATCAATCGCGACAGCCTCAAGCTCATGAAGAAGGGGGTGCGCATCGTCAACTGCGCGCGGGGGGGTCTCGTGGACGAGCCGGCACTGCGCGAGGCGCTCGATACGCAGCATGTCGCGGGGGCGGCCTTCGATGTGTTCGAGGTCGAGCCGGCCAAGAGCTCGATCCTCTTCGGCCAGGAGAACTTCGTGGCGACGCCGCACCTCGGTGCCGCCACCGAGGAGGCGCAGGAGAACGTGGCGATCCAGGTGGCCGAGCAGATCTCCGACTTCCTCCTCAAGGGGGCCATCGTCAACTCGGTCAATACGCCCTCGATCAGCCGCGAGGAGGCGCCGGTTCTGGCCCCCTACCTGCGCCTCGCCGAGCAGCTCGGCAGCTTCTTGGGTCAGCTCGCCGACCGCGCGCCCAAGGCCGTGAGCGTCGAGTACGCCGGGCACGCCAGCGAGCTCGACACGCGTCCGCTCACCGCCGTCATCCTGCAAGGCCTCTTCAAGCGCTCGCTCGAGGCGGTCAACATGGTGAACGCGCCCCACATCGCGCGCGAGCGCGGCATCCAGGTCCGCGAGGACAAGAGCCAGGACACGCCCGATTACCACACGCTCATCCGCTTGACACTTGAGAGCGAGGACCGCAAGCGCACGCTCGCGGGCACGCTCTTCGGCGGCTCCCGGCCGCGCATCGTGCAAATCCAGGAGGTGCCGATCGAGGCCGAGCTCGGCCGCCACATGCTCTACGTCCGCAACCACGACAAGCCCGGCTTCATCGGCCAGCTCGGCAAGACCCTCGGCGACGCCGGCGTCAATATCGCGACTTTCCATCTCGGGCGCACGGCACCCGGCGGCAACGCGATCGCGCTCGTGCAGGTCGACGAGCCGCTCTCGGACGAGCTCATCGACAAGATCCAGGCCCTCCCCAACACGATCAAGGCGCGCGCGCTCAATTTCTGAGCAAGTGTCCTGGTTCTGAAAATCACCACGTCAGGAAAACACTTGTCATTGCGAGGCGCCCGAAGGGCAACGAAGCAATCCAGAGAGAGTTTCGCACCACGCGCGCTGGATTGCTTCGCTGCGCTCGCAATGACGGCTATCTCCCGGGTGAGACGAACTTCCAAATCGCGGCACTGGGCAGATTTCAGTTTGCGCTTTGAGACCAATGCCGCTAGTGCTGTCACTCGGATGGCTAAGGCGAAGGATGAGCAGCACGGCATGAGCGAGGCGGGGGCAAAGGCGCTTCTGCCGGCGGGATTGCGCGACCTCCTGCCGCCCGAGGCGGCGCACGAGGCGCGCTTGCGCGAGAGGCTCATGGCGACGCTTGCGGCGCACGGCTACGAGCGCGTCAATCCTCCGCTTGTCGAGTTCGAGGACGGCCTGCTCGCGGGCCTGGGTGCCGCCACGGCCGCCGACACCTTCCGCCTCATGGACCCGGTGAGCCAGCGCATGATGGGCGTGCGCGCCGACATGACGCCGCAGGTGGCGCGCTTGGCCACGACGCGCCTTGCCGCCGCGGCGCGGCCATTGCGGCTCTCCTATGCGGGCGAGGTCTTGCGCGTAAGGGGCAGCCAGCTCAGACCCGAGCGGCAGTTCCTGCAGGTGGGTGCCGAGCTCATCGGCTCGGCCTCGGCCGAGGCGGATGCCGAGGCGGTGTTGCTCGCGGCGGAGGCGCTCGCAGAAGTGGGTGTGGCGCAGCTTTCGGTCGACTTGAATTCGCCGACGCTCGTAACGGCGCTGGCCGCGAGTCACGGCTGCAGCGCCGCCGAAACGGCGCGCTTGCGCGTGGCCCTCGATCGCAAGGACGCGGCCGAGGTGGCCCGCGTCGGCGGGGCGGCGGCCGAGCTCGCGCAGGCGCTGCTCGCGGCCGCGGGGAAAGCCGAACGCGCGCTCAAGGCCCTTGCAGCACTCGCCTTGCCGCCGGCAGCCGCCGCGGAGGCGGCGCGCCTCGCCGAGGTGGCCGCCCTCGTGCAAAGCGCGCAGCCGGAGCTGGCGCTCACCATCGATCCCGTGGAATACCGCGGCTTCGAGTATCAGACCGGCGTGAGCTTCACGCTTTTCGCGCGCGGGGTGCGCGGCGAGCTCGGACGCGGCGGGCGCTATCTCGCGGGCAACGCTCCCGGCGAGCCGGCGACGGGCTTCACGCTCTTCCTCGATTCGGTGACCCGTGCCGTGCCCGAGCCGGCCCCGGCGAAGAAGCTCTTCTTGCCCTACGGAACGGCGGCGGCACTCGGGCGCAAGCTGAGGGCGGAGGCGTGGAACACGCTCGCAGCCCTCGAGCCGGCCGCGGATGCGCGCGCCGAGGCGAAGAGGCTGGGTTGCAGCCACCTCTGGCTCGGCGGCAAGATCGTGGCGCTCGACTAGTCGTGACCGCTTTGCACTTGCCTGGCGCTGGCGAAGATATTTACCACGGAGGACACGGAGCACACGGAGGACACGGAGGACACGGAGCACACGGAGAAGAGAAGGTGGGCTTATGCTGAAAGACGGGCTTCGGTGATTCGTTCTGTGATAAGAAATTTCTTCTCCGTGTGCTCCGTGGTGAAACCTACTTCCCTAACGCGACAATTCTGTTTTGATAGTCGCATCAGGTAGGATCGATGTCGTAAGGCGG
>DATEQI010000559.1:0-10066 GCA_035272805.1 Alphaproteobacteria bacterium
CTCTCCACCGCGGCGCTGGCCTTGTCCCGCCATGTCGTCGGCTGCGACAGCGTGCTCGCGCACATCGGATACGGCCGTGCTGAGGCGGCCGCATCCGTGAGATAATCGATGGCACTCGGCCGCACCGGCGCGCGGGGCGCGCGGGGTCGAGCATGCGCACGGTAAGATCGGCCGCAGGCTCGCAAGGCGGCATGACATGGAACAAGTGCTGGGAGCACACCTCTCGCGAACACAGGGAGCGTCGACATGACTGGGAACAATGACCGTCGGAACTTCGGCACACGGGGGATCTCGCGGAGAAATCTGCTAAAGGGCGCCGGCGCAGGTCTCGCCGTGGCCGGGATGTTGCCCGCAATCGGCCGCAGCGCACGTGCGGCGGCCGGGAAAGTGGTGGTGCGGACGGGCGGGGGTGCTTACGAGGATGCCCTGCGCAAGGCCATCTTCGAGCCCTTTACCGCCGAAACCGGGATCGAGGTCGTGTCGTTCGCCACGAACGTGGCCAAGCTCGTCGCCATGGTCGAGGCTCACGACATTCAGGTCGACGTCGCCGATCTCGGGGAATTCACCACGGTGACTTTCGAGAAGCGCGGCGCCTTGGAGAAAATCGACCGCTCGAAGTTCAAACGCACCGACCTGGCCGACGTGAGCACGGTCGAGGATTATTACGTGGGCGAGAACACCTACGGGACGGTGATGGGCTACAACAAGGACGCCTTCGCCTCCAAGCATCCTGGGAGCTGGGCCGAATTCTGGGACGTCAAGGCCTTTCCCGGCTCGCGCATGCTCGAGGACATGGCGGCCGAGTTCCCCAACCTCGAATTCGCGCTTCTGGCCGACGGCGTGGCGATGGACAAGCTCTACCCGCTCGATGTTCCGCGCGCCTTTGCGAAGCTGCGCGAAATCCGGCCGCACATCACGAAGTGGTGGGATTCCGGCGCCGTGTGCGCGCAAATGCTGGCCAACAAGCAGGTCGTGCTGGGCAGCGTGTGGAGCGGCCGCATCCTGCCGCTCGTCGATGAGAATGCGCCCGTCGCGATCGAGTGGAACCAATCGGCGGTGCAGCTCCAGACGCTGTGCATCATCAAAGGCGCGCCGAACCTCGAGAACGCGCACCAATACATCGACTTCGCCTTGCAGCCGAAGCCGCAGGCGGAGGTCGCGCGCCTCTCCGGCTACGGTCCCGTGAACAAGAAGGCGTTCGCGCAGATTGACGCGGCGATGGCCGCCAGGATGCCGACCTCGCCCGAGCATGCGAAGATCTCCTTTGCCACCAATGCCAGGTGGTGGGTCGAGCATAAGGCCGAGATCGCCGACAAGTGGCAGGCGTTCGTCCTGGGCGAATAGCAGCGCGCCTTGCACGGGAGCGCGCGGAGAGGCCGCCGGGAGCGCGAGATGGCCGGCCCAAGAGGGGAAGGTGTTGCGCGCCGCGGCGCGCCGGTTCGCCTGCAGGGCTTGAAGAAGGCCTATGGCGAAACGGTCGCCGTGCGCGACGTCACGCTGTCGGTGGCAGCCGGCGAATTCATCACGCTCCTCGGGCCGAGTGGGTCGGGCAAGACGACGACCTTGATGATGATCGCGGGCTTTGTGCCCGAATCCGCCGGGGAAATCTACATCGACGAGCGGCCGATCGGCCGCGTGCCGCCGGAGCGCCGGGAGCTCGGCATGGTGTTCCAGAGCTACGCGCTCTTCCCCCACATGACCGTCGCCGAGAACATCGCCTTCCCCTTGCGCATGCGAGGCTGGCCGCGCGGCGAGATCCGGCAAAAGGTCGCCGCGGCACTGGAGATGGTCAAGCTCCCCGGCTACGAGGAACGCGCTCCACGACAGCTCTCCGGCGGCCAGCAGCAGCGGGTGGCGCTCGCGCGCGCCATCGTCTTCGAGCCTCGGGTGCTGCTCATGGACGAGCCGCTCGGCTCGCTCGACAAGAAGCTCCGCGAGCATATGCAGGCCGAGATCAAGCGCATTCAGCGCCAACTCGATATGACCGTGATCTACGTCACGCACGATCAGGACGAGGCGCTGACCATGTCCGACCGGATCGCGGTCATGCACCAGGGCCGCATTCAGCAGGTCGGCAGCCCGACGGCCTTGTACGACGAGCCCATTAACGCCTTCGTCGCCGACTTCATCGGGGAGTCCAACTTCGTCGGCGGCACCGTGATTTCCGTGGACGCCGACGGCACGGCGGAGGTGAGGCATGCGAGCGGCCGGGTTTTCCGGGCAGCATGGCACGGCTCGGTCCAGCCGGGCATGTCGGTGGTCGCCTCGATCCGTCCCGAGCGTCTCACGCTCGCCGCCCAGGGCGCCGCGGATTCCCCCTGCAACCTGTGGCGAGGCCGGATCAGCGAGATCATCTTTATCGGCGACGCCACGAAGTACAAGATCGCGCTCGAGGACCTGATCCTCACGGTCAAGACCCAGGATCGCGATCTCGGTGCTGGGGCACGCGTCGGCGACGAGGTCGGGGTGCGCTGGAGCCCGGCCCATACGACCCTCCTTCATCATGCGCCCGATCCGTGAGGCCGCGCATGGAGCAAAGGGAACCCGAGCTGCCCCTGGCTCCCGCCGCCGATGGCGCCGTGGAGGGGCGACAGGCGTCGCGCGGACGCAATCGCTCCTCGCTTACGCGGTTCCTGTTGCTCCCCGCACTCGTGTTCCTGGCGATCTTCTTCGCCTACCCGATGATCGACATCGTAATGCGCAGCTTCGCGGGTCCCGGCGGCTTTACCTTGGCGCACTACGGCCAGGTCATCGAGCATCCGGTCTACCTTCGCGTCTTCCAGATCACCTTCGAGATCGCCTTCACCGTGACACTTCTGACGCTGCTGCTGGGCTATCCCTTGGCCTACGTCCTCGCCGGTGCGGGCAAGCTGGCGGCCGGCGCCATCATGGCGTGCGTCCTGTTGTCCTTCTTCACGAACATTCTCGTGCGCACCTATGCGTGGATGATCATCCTGGGACCGGAGGGCGTGATCAACCAGTTGCTCCGCTACGAGGGCCTCGGCAGCGTGAAGCTTCTCTACAACCGCTACGGCGTTCTGATCGGGATGACCTACGCGCTGCTTCCTTACATGGTGCTCACGCTCTACAGCGTGATGAGCGGCATCGACCGCAGATTCCTCCAGGCGGCGCGGAACCTCGGGGCAAGCGACTGGAGGGCCTTCTGGCACGTGTTCCTGCCCTTGAGCCTCCCCGGGGTCGTCGGCGGGTCGCTCCTGGTCTTCATCCTCTCGGTGGGATACTTCATCACGCCGCGGCTCCTGGGCGGCGCGCGCGATCAGATGATCGCCATGGTCATCGAGCAGCATGTGGAGCTTGGCGTGAACTGGGGCTTCGCCTCGGCGCTCGCGATCATCCTCTTGGTCCTGACGACTGCGGGGTTCATGCTTTACGACCGCTTGGTCGGCCTGAAATCGCTTTTCGAAAGCAAGGCCTGATGAGCATGCCCGTGGAGATCGGCTACGTCGCGGGAGGAGCGTGGAAGCGCCGGGCGCTCTACGCCGCCGCCGTCCTGGTCCTCGTCTTCCTTCTCTTGCCGATCGTCATCATCATCCTGCTCTCGTTCAGCTCGGGGCGCTATCTGCAATTCCCGCCGCCCGGCTTCTCGCTCCAGTGGTACGAGCGCTTCTTCCGCGATCCCCAATGGATGACGTCGCTATGGCTCAGCGCCCGGGTTTCCGCCATGTGCACGGCGCTTTCCGTCGTGCTCGGCGTGCTGGCCTCCATTGTCTTGGTGCGCGAGCGCTTTCCGGGCAAGACGGCCGTCTATGTGCTGATCCTCTCCCCGCTGATCGTCCCCGGCATCATCATCGCGATCGCCGTCTTCTTCCTCTTCTCGCGCCTGCATATGATGGGCAGCCCCGTGGCCATGGCACTCGGCCAGGCGGTGCTGACCCTGCCGCTCGTCGTCGTCATCGTCTCGGCGACGTTGCAGGGCTTCGACCAGCGTCTCGAGCAGGCCGCGATCATCCTCGGCGCCTCGCCGACGCGCGCCTTTTTCCATGTCACGCTGCCGATCATAAGCCCCGGGGTGATTTCGAGCGCGCTCTTCGCCTTTCTGGCCTCGTTCGACGAGCTGCTCGTGCCACTGCTCTTGGCGGATCCGACGACCATGACGCTGCCGGTGCGCATCTGGACGAGTGTCACCATGCAGATCGACCCGACCATCATTGCGGTCAGCTCGGTCCTTGTCGCGGTCGCCCTCACGGTGCTCGTCTCGGCGGGCGCCTTGCGGCGCAGTCGGACGTGAGCGGCGCAATGCTTTCGATGGCAAAATCACTCTATTCCGATGGGGGCCGTCGGAATGCCGGTTGCACGCATCGTCGCTCCAATCGAATCATAATCGAAAGAGGCAGGAGGATCGCGTCATGACGGGAAGGCACTCGCGAAAGATGAGCCGGCTGCTGGCGGCTCTGCTCGGCTGCGTCGCCGCGGCCCTTGTCGCACCGGCGGCCGAGGCGGCCGGCAAGACGGTCTACTTCCTGAGCTGGGGCGGCACCATCCAGACCATGCTCGAGAAGGAGGGCTGGGCCGACGAGTTCAAGAAGGACACGGGCTACGAGGTAACGCTCGTGCCCAAGGCGACCTCGGCGGAGATCATCGCGACCGCGATCGCCCAGAAGGACAAGCCGCAGGTCGACGTGGTGATGTGCGACCACCCGGCCTGGGTGCAGGGCCTGCATCAAGGCATCTTCGCGGCCGTCGATCAGGAAAGCGTGCCCAATCTCGCCGATCTCTACCCGATCGCGCTCATCAAGGAGGACGGCAAGACGATGGGCGTCTACGCCTATGGCGACGTCGTCGGCATCCTCTACCAGCCGGAGATCTTCAAGAAGAACAAGTGGGCGCCGCCGACCGGCTGGAAGGATTTGATGCGGCCCGAGTTCAAGGGCAAGCTGATCATTCCGCCGGTCAGCAACACCTTCGGGCTCTACACGCTCATCGAATTCGCCAAAATGGGCGGCGGCGGGATCGACAACATCGATCCCGGTTTCGCCGAGCTCAAGGCGTTGGCGCCGAACGTGCTGGACTGGACCACGACCTTCGCCAAGATCGGCGAGTTCTTCGAGAGCGGGGCCGCGGCGATTGCCGTGTTCAGCGCGGGCACGGGCCTCGAGTTCAAGAAGCGCGGCATCCCGGTCGCGGTCGCCATGCCCGATCCCGCCTATCTGAGCCCGACCTCGATCGGCGTCATGAAAAACGCCCCGGATCCCGAAGGCGCGCGCGTGTTCATGAACTGGCTGCTCAGTCCCAAGGTGCTGGCGTATCGCGCCAACCGGTTCGGCCAGATCGCGATGAACAAGAAGGTCGAGCTCACCGGCGAGGCCGCCGAGCTCCTGCCGCCCGCCTCCGAGATGGCCAAGCTCGCGGTCATCGACTACGACGCCGTGCTCGCCCTCCGGCCCGCGTGGAACGAGCGCTTCGAGAAGGATGTGGCACCGGTCAAGTGACGCAGCACCGGATGGCGAGGCGAGGCTGAGAGGTGCCATGGCGTCGATCATTCCATCGGACGACGGCCACGGAGGCGCGGCGCCGGTGCGGCGGCGCGCGGCGCCTGGACTCATCTGGTTTCCGCTCGCTTGCGTGCTTCCGCTCGTCGTCCTCATGCTGGGTTTCTTCCTCTGGCCGCTCCTCGGCGCCATCGTCAACAGTTTCCATCCCTATGGCCTCGCCGGCATCGATAGCGCGCACTGGACGCTCGTCAATTACCGCACGCTGCTCGATTCCTTTTATCTCGGCGTGCTGTGGCGCACGGTTCGGATCAGCTTCCTGATCTCGCTTATCACGGCCGTGCTGGCCTATCCGGTCGCCTGGTACGCAACGCGCTTGAGGCCGACGGCGCAGGCCTATCTCCTCATTCTCTATGTGTCACCGTGGTTGGTGAACGTCGCGGTCAAGGCCTTCGGCTGGACCGTGCTGCTGAGCCCGCGCGGCCTCATCAACCGCTCGCTCATGAGCCTCGGCCTCGTCGATTCCCCGCTTCCGCTCATGTTCAACGAAACGGGCGTCGTCATCGGCCTCGTGCACGCCCACTTCATGTTCGTGCTGCTGCCGCTGTGGGCCGCGTTGGGCGGGATCGACCGGAATCTGCTGTGGGCGGCCTCGGGTCTCGGCGCCACCGGGCCCGCCGTATTTCGCTCGATCGTGCTGCCGCTGACGCTGCCGGCTCTCTTGGCGGGAATGATCATCAATTTCACCATCAACATGGCCGCCTTCGCCACCCCGGCGCTGCTCGGCGGATCGCGCGTGCAGGTCGTCTCCACCCTCGCTTATCGGATCAATCTCATCGACCTCAACTGGCCGCTCGGGGCCGCCATGGCGCTCGTGCTGCTGGCCGTGACCTTGGCGCTCGTGCTCGCGGCCCAGCGCCTCGGCACGGCGCGGCGAGAGGCGAGCGCATGAGGACGGGGCTCAAGCTCTTCAATGGGGCCATGGCGGTCTTCATGCTGGCTCCCCTCGTGATCGTCGTGCTGATCTCCTTCACGCCCGAGGAGTATTTTGCGCTGCCGACGACCCGCTGGTCGCTGCGCTGGTACCGCGAGGTGTTCCACTACCCGGGCTTCGTCGACGCCTTCCTGCTCAGCCTGCGTCTCGCTCTGCTCTCGGCCTTCGTCGCGACCGGGCTCACCTTCCTCGCCGTCTACGCGCTCGTCCGCTTCGAGCTGCCCGGGCGCAAGACGCTCGACGGCTTCTTCATGTCGCCGCTGCTCGTGCCCGCGGTGGTGTTCGGCATCGCCATGCTCCAGTTCCTCAACCTTCACGGCCTCTACAATAATTTTTGGGGCCTGGCCGCGGCGCACATCGTGATCATCGTGCCTTTTGCGGCGCGCGCGATCATGGCGGCACTCCACGAGGTGCCGCATCAGCTCGAGTGGGCGGCGATGAGTCTCGGCGCCGGCCGGCTCGGCACGATTTGGCGCATCACCTTGCCGCTCGCCGGACGCGGCGTGCTCGCGGGGTTCCTGTTCGCCTTCATCATCTCGTTCGACGAAGTGACCACGACCATCTTCATCACCGGGCCGGCGTACCAGACGCTGCCGGTCCGCGTTTACAACTATCTGACCGATCAGATCGATCCCACCATCGCGGCCGTCTCCTCGATGCTGATCTTGATGTCGTTCGGGCTCATCCTGGTGCTCGACCGCATCGGCGGCTTCAAGAGCCTCGGCCGCTGATCGGGCCGCAAAAGGGAGTCAGCACCTTGTACCAGACGATAGAGCTCGAGCATCGGGACGGGGTCTCGAGCGTGACGCTCAACCGCCCGCCGCTCAATCTGATCACAATGACGATGCTCGAGGAGCTGCAGGCTGCCTTCGATTCTCTCGAGGCGCGCCGGGAAACGCGGGCCGTGCTCCTGGTCGGCAAGGGCTCGCGCGCATTCTGCGCGGGGGCCGATCTCACCCGGGAGTCCGAGCATACGCCGTCGGCCGGCCGCGATTTCCGCGAGGCGGGCCGGCGCGTGGTCGAGCGCATCGAGAGCTTTCCCAAGCCGGTCGTCTCCGCCGTGCGCGGCTGGTGCATCGGCGGCGGCACCGGGCTCGCCTGGCCGGCCGACATCCGCATCGCGTCCTCGACGGCCAAGTATCGCGCGGGCGATGTCTATCTCGGCCTGATCCCGACCTGGAGCGTGGGCATGGTTCGCCTCGTGCACTACATCGGGCGCAACCGCACGCTCGACCTCCTGATGCTCGGGCGCGACATCGACGCGGGCCGCGCGCTCGAGCTCGGGCTGGTGAGCCTCGTGGTACCCGACCACGCCTTCGAGCGCGAGACGGCACAGGTGATGGAGCGCCTCGCCGCGGGGGCGCCGCTCCCGTTCCAGGCGATCAAGGAAGCGGTCCGAGCCCAAGCGCGCGACGGCCTGGACCGCGCGGCCCTCCTCGAGGAGGAATGGGCGCAACGCATCCTCGCCTCGAGCGATGCGCACGAGGGGATGACCGCGTTCCTCGAGAAGCGCAAACCCAAGTTCCGCGGAGAGTGAGCCTTGGCGACCAGTAAGAATAAGGCGAAGGGCGGCGCGAGCGGGGACGCTCCAGTCACGCCGCCGCCGCGCCTCGGCGTCGCCGACATCCTCGCTCCGCGAGCCGTCGCCGTGATCGGCGCTTCCGACAATGTGGCCAAGTTCGGCGGCCGCATCATGCGCTATCTCACCAAGCATCGCTTTCCCGGCCGCATCCTGCCGATCAACCCCGGCCGCGCCGAGATCATGGGGCACCGGGCCTACGCGCGCATCACGGATGCACCTGGGCCGGTTGACGTGGCGCTGATGGCGGTGCCGTCGGAACGCCTCCGCGAAGCCGTGCGGGAGTGCGCGGCGGCGGGGGTCGGCTGCTCTGTCATCATGACCACCGGTTTCGCCGAGATCGGCGAGGCGGGCCGACGGGCGCAGGACGAGCTCGTCGACATCGCGCGCGCGGTCGGCATGCGCATCATCGGGCCCAACTGCATGGGGCTGATCAGCCCGCACCATGCCTTGGCGCTCAGCTCCTCGCTCGTGCTCGAGGAGGGCGAGCTGATGCGCGGCGAAATCGGCCTGATCAGCCAGAGCGGCGCGCTCATGGTCTCGATGTACGATCGCGCGCATGGCGCCGGCATCGGCTTCAGCGCCTGCGTCTCGCTCGGCAACCAGAGCGATCTCGAGATCTGCGACTTCCTCGAGCATATGATCGAGGATGCCAAGAGCCGGGCGATCTGCCTCTACGTCGAGGGCTTCAAGGCGCCACTCCGGTTCCTCGAGCTCGCCGCGCGCTGCCGCGAGAGGGGAAAACCGCTGCTCATGGTCAAGGCGGGGCGCACCGAAGCGGGCGTGCGCGCGGCACTCTCCCATACGGCGAGCCTCGCGGGCTCCTATGCCGTGCTCGAGGCCGCGTGCCGGGAACGCGCGGTGCTGCTGCTCGACGACGTGGACGACATGATCCGCGCGGCGGACGCGCTGCTGCGCTTCGGTGCGCCGCGCGGCGACGGCGTTTGCGTTTTCTCGCCCTCGGGCGGCGGCGCCTCGATCGGCGTCGATCGCCTATGCGAGCTCGGGCTCCGGCCGGCCGTGCTCGGCCCGGGCACGCTCGCGCGGCTCGATCGCCACCTGCTGCCGAGCTTCCAGCATAACCCGATCGACCTCGGCGGCCGGCGGGATCCGAACACGCCGACGGTAGCTGGCGAAATTCTCGCGGCCCTCGCGGACGATCCCGATGTGGCGGCACTCCTCATCGTGCTCACCACGGTGCCGTTCTATGCCGTCGTGACGGGCGAGATCGGCAAGGCGCTCCTTGCCTGCGGCAAGCCCTTCGCACTCGTGGTGACGCCGGGCGCCTCGGCGGACGAGCCGCGCCGCGTCCTCGGCATTCTCGGTTGCCCCTATTACGACAATTTGGACAGCGCCTTGCGCGTGCTCGGCGCGCTCATGGAGAGCCGCAAGCTCGCGGCGGCGCTGCCGGCCGAAGCGGTGCCGCGGCCGGGCGAGCTGCCGGATGCGAGCCTCCTCGCACGCGTTCCAGAGGGCAGGCTGACCGAGCCGGAGACCAAGCGCCTCGTCGCGCGCTACGGCATCCAAGTCAGCCGCGAACAATTGTGCCCCACGCTCGAGCGGGCGATCGAGGCAGCCGAAGCCATCGGCTACCCGGTGGCGCTCAAGGCCGTTTGCCGAGAGCTCGTGCACAAGAGCGAGGTGGGCGCCGTCAAGCTCGGCTTGACGGGGAGGCGTGCCCTCGAGGATGCTTGGCAC
This sequence comes from Alphaproteobacteria bacterium, assembly GCA_035272805.1. Lineage (GTDB taxonomy): Bacteria > Pseudomonadota > Alphaproteobacteria > JACZXZ01 > JACZXZ01 > DASPPM01. Next base: position 9,722 of record DATEQI010000559.1, read on the forward strand.
GAGGTCATGGCGGCGCTCGGGCGCAGCCTGCCGGGTGCGGCGATCGAGGGCGGTCTCGTCCAGGCCATGTGCGCGGGCGAGCTCGAGCTCCTCGTCGGCGTGCGCCGCGATCCGCAGTTCGGGCCGATCGTGGCGGTCGGTGCCGGTGGCGTGCTGGTCGAGCTCTTCGGCGATATCGCGATCGCGCTGGCGCCGGTCGACGCCACGCATGCCCGCGCCATGCTGGAACGGCTCAAGATTTGGCCGCTCCTCGCCGGCTGGCGCGGCAAGCCGGCGCTCGACGCCGAGCGCGTGGCGGATATCGTCAGCCGCTTGAGCTGGCTCGCGGCCGACCTCGGCGAGCGC
>DATEQI010000560.1:0-3359 GCA_035272805.1 Alphaproteobacteria bacterium
AGCTCGAGGTTGCGGCCGCGTGAGCCGAGCGGTGCCGCTCCGCGCCACCTTCCCCATGCGCCGGTACTCACCCCCCACCCTACCCTCCCCCTCAAGGGGGGAGGGGAAATGCGAGCGCCATCAAACACTTCCCCCTCCCCCTCGAAGGGGGAGGGTGGGGAGGGGGTGAGCCTAGGAATTGCGAGAGTGGGTACTAGGGGCGAGGCCGTGGGATCGGCCGCCCGCGCGCACGCCCTCTGGGGCGCCGCGCGATCCTGGCTCGGCGCCGAGCGGCTCGTCGTGGGCGCGCTTCTCGCCTTGCTGAGCCTCTTGATCCTGCTCCCACTCCTGGTCCTCGCACTCGGCTCCTTCCTTTCCGAGCCGCCGCGGGCACTGCATATCGACTGGTCGGGCCTCACGCTCGGCAATTACCTGGCCGTCCTCGCCGAGCCGGGCTTTCTCACGCTCCTGGGGACCACGGTGGGGGCCGCTCTCCTCGGCACGGCGGGCGCCATCGCGATCGGCGCCGGCCTTGCCTGGCTCGCCATGCGCACGGACGTCCCGGGCCGGCCGCTCATCGAGGCCGTCTCGATCATGCCGATGTTCGTGCCGCCGCTGGTCGGCGCCTTCGCCTGGGACATCCTCGCCTCGCCGAGGAGCGGCATCCTCAACATCGCGCTGCGCGCGCTCCACGTGCCGGGTGTCGTCAACATCTACAGCTTCGGCGGCATCGGCTTCGTCTTCGCCATCTACTACGCGCCCTACGTCTATCTCTTCGTGGGTGCGGCACTGCGCAACATGGACCCGGTCCTCGAGGAGGCGGCCGCCCTCTGCGGCGCCGGACGGTTGCGCACCCTCGGCCAGATCACCGTGCCGCTCGTGGCGCCGGCACTGCTCTCCTCGGCACTCCTCGTCTTCGTGCTGCTGATCCAGCTCTTCGCCATTCCCGCGGTGCTGGCGCCTGGCGGCAACCTGCATTTCATCTCCGTGCACATCTGGGAGCTCATCGGCTTCGCGCCGCCTAAGGTCAACGAGGCCTCGGCCCTCGGCGTCTTGATGCTGCTCGTCACCGTGGCGCTGGTGGCACTCCAGCATCGCCTCCTCGCCGGGCGCAGCTTCGTGACCGTCGCCGGCAAGGGCCTGAAGCCCAAGCTGGTCGAGCTCGGCCCGCTCCGCTGGCCGCTCGCGGCCCTCGGCTTCGTCTATCTTCTCTTCGTCGTGCTGCTGCCCTATGCGGCGCTCATCCTGATAGCACTCCGGCGCGGCCTCTTCTTCTCCACCCTCGCCGCCGTGTTCGATCCGGCGCAGCTCTCCTTTCACCAGTTCGCCATCGCCTTCGGCGACGAGGTGGTACGGCAGTCGCTCGAGAATTCGCTGCTGGTGTCGCTCAGTACGGTCGCGATCGGCGGGGCGCTCTACTTCGCCATCGCCTATATCGTGCACCGCACCCGCCTCTCGGGCCGGCGTCTCCTCGATCTCATCGCCGTGCTGCCGGTCGCCATCCCCGGCCTCATCATCGGCCTCGGCTATCTCTGGTCCTGGATCAGCCTGCCGATCGGCATCTACGGCACGCTCTGGATCATCATCTTCGCCTATGTCTCGCAATTCTCGCCGCAGGGCGTGCGCGCGATCGCGAGCTCGCTCGTCCAGATTCACCCCGAGCTCGAGGAGGGCTCGCGGCTCTGCGGGGCCGGCTTCGCCTATACGCTCCGCCGCGTGGTCATTCCGCTCGCCTGGCCCGGCATTCTCGCGGCCATGATCCTCCTCCTCGTCCTCTCCTTCCGCGAGCTCGCCACGGCGCTCTTTCTCTACACCTCGAACACGCAGGTCTTCTCGCTTACAATGTTCGACTTCTGGCTCCGCGGCTCGACCAGCCTGGTCGCGGTGCTGGCGCTCACCCAGAGCGTGATCCTCTTGGCGCTGGTAGCACTCGGGCAATGGAGCCAGCGCGGGCGGCAGGCCATGAGGGGAGTGGCCCGCTGAGCCGCCGATCGCAAGGAGCGAAGCCGATGTCCGCCGCCGCTGTCCCGCCGCGCAATCGCGCCATCATCGATGATCCGGTCGCGCTCCAAGTGGTGTGGACCCGCCTCATCGCCATTGCCGACGAGGCGGCGGCGACGCTCAGGCGCACCTCGTTCTCGCCGATCGTGCGGGAATCCAACGATTTCGCCTGCGTCATCTTCGATGCCGAGGGGAACGCCATCGCCGAGAACACCATCGGCATCCCGTCCTTCAACATGACCTTGGGCCGCACGCTCGCGCATTTCCTCAAGGAGCGCCCGGCGGCGGAGTGGCGCCCGGGCGACGTGGGGATCACCAACGACCCCTGGCTCACCTCCGGCCACCTGCCGGACGTGACCATCCTGGCGCCGGTCTTCGCCGGTACCAGGCTCGTCGCCTGGACGGGCAGCATCGCGCACATGGCCGACATCGGCGGCACGCTGTGGTCCGCCGATACGCGCGAGGTCTATGAGGAAGGCATCCGCATTCCGCCGCTCCTTTATACGCAAGAGGGCCGGCCGAACGCGGATCTGCAGGCGATGATCCGCGCCAACGTTCGCCTGGCCGACGCGGTCCTCGGCGACATCGCGGCGCAGATCGCCGCCGGCGAGACCGCGGCGCGGGGCCTGCGCGAGCTCATCGAGCGCGAGAGCATCGCGGACCTGGTACCCATCTCGCGCGAGATCTGCGCGCGCACCGAAGCCGCCATGCGCCGCGCCATCGCCGAAATCCCCGACGGCACCTATCAGAGCGCCCTCGATCTCGACGGCACCGGCGAGGAGCCCGTGCACATCGCGCTCACCATCGAGAAGAAGGGCGAGGAGATCTTCATCGACTATGCCGGCACCTCGCCTGAGGTCGGCCGCGCGCTCAACACGGTGATGAATTACACCGAGGCCTATTCCTGCTATCCGCTCAAATGCGCGCTCGACCCGGCGACCCCGCGCAACGAGGGCACCTATCGCATGATCCACGTGAGCGCACCCGAGGGCTCGATCCTCAATCCGCGCTTCCCGGCACCGGTGCATGCGCGCCAGCTCGTGGGCCACTGCCTGGCCGCGGCGATCTACGAGGCGCTGGTGCCCGTGCTCGGCGAGCGGATCATCGCGGAATGCGGCAGCGCGCCGACGCTGCGCGTCCTCGTCTCCGGCTATCGCGAGGGCCGCCGGCGCTACACGGCGATCCTCTTCATCAACGGCGGCATGGGTGCCCGTGCCGAGCGCGACGGACTGTCGGCCACCTGCTTTCCCTCCAACGTCGTGTGCGGCTCGATGGAGATCATCGAAGCGCTCTCCCCCTTGCGCATCTGGCGCAAGGAGCTCGCCTGCGATTCCGGCGGCCCCGGGCGGCGGCGCGGCGGTCTCGGTCAGGATGTCGAG
>DATEQI010000561.1:0-2108 GCA_035272805.1 Alphaproteobacteria bacterium
GACAAGAAGAAGCCCTGGGTCCGCGAGCACGTCTGGGCCGAGGTCCCCGGCAGTTGGCTGCGCGAGCAGGCGCGCGCGCGGCGCTGGAAGCGGCTCGCCGTCTATGGTCTGGACTTTGTCATGGCGGTGCGCGACTTCCGCGAGCTCGAAGGTGCGGTTGCACTCGTCCCATTCGACTTCGAGTTCGACATGGCTCGCGCAGTGAAGAGCCAGGAAGAGCTCGCCGAGATCCGCGACAGCATGGACATCATCCTCGACGGCTTCTGGGCGATGGTCGAGAGCTACCGCCCAGGGCGCACTGAGGCGGAGATCATGGCGCCCGCGGTCGAGCGCTTTTTCGCGCGCGGCGCCGGCCCGCGCATGATGAACATCGTCCTCTCCGGCGCGCACGGCGAGGCCGAGGCACACTTCAAAGTTCCCGGCGGCCGGGTGGTCGCTCCCGACGACCTTATGCTCTACTCGCTGGAGATCACTGGCTCGGAAGGCTACTGGGTAGAGTTCTCGCGGGCGCTGATTCAGGACAGGCCGAGCCCGCGGACAGAGGCGATGAAGCATGCCTATCCTGAGGCGCTCGAAGCCGCGCGCAAGCTGATGCGCGATGGCGAGCTGGCCTCGGCTGTGCACCGGGCCGTCGCCGAAACGTTCGCGCGCCATGGCTTCGCGCTCGGCCATCTGTCGGGCCACTCGATAGGCTTGACCATGCTCGAGCACCCCGCCATCGGCGCCAACACCGATGTCGTCCTGCGCGAGAACATGGTGCTTTCGCTTCACCCTCAAGTCGTGGATCGCGACGGCGAGGTTTGCCTCTACGCGCAGGACACCTACCGCGTGGGCAAGACCGAGGGCGAGAACCTGTGCGATGTGCCGTGGCGGTTTTTTGATGGCAGCGAGAAGAGAGCAATTAGCACTTAGCCGTTAGCATTTAGCGCTAAGTGCTAACTGCCAACGGCTAATTGCTATGAAGATTTGCATCATCGGCTGTGGCGCGGTCGGCAGCATCTTCGCGGCGCACCTGGCGCGGCTGGAGGGGGTCGAGGTCTGGGCCTACGACGTGAACCGCGAGCACGTGGAGGCCATCAAACGCGACGGCCTGCGGATTTCGGGCGCGGCGGAGTTTACCGCGCGTCTCACCGCTGCGAGCGATCCTGCGCGGATTCCGCGTTGCGACTATGGCATTGTCGCCACCAAAGCTATCCATACGCGACGGGCAATCGAGCAGGCGGCGCGCATCTTCGACGGCCGCAGCGCCGTCTGCTCGGTGCAGAACGGCGTCGGCAACGAGGAGATCATCGCCGAGCACGCGAAGTGCGTGATCCGCGGCACCACATTTCCTGCCGGGCATCTCATCTCTCCCGGTCACGTCGGCTACGACATCAAAGGCGACACCTGGATCGGGCCGTTCGAGCCGACCCACACACCCATGGAGATGGTCGAAGAGCTGGCAGGCACACTTACCCGTTCCGGAATGCATACCATTGCGCTGCCCGACGCACGCGGCGCCCAGTGGACCAAGCTCATCTTCAACGCCGCCACCAATCCCGTCGGAGCGCTCACCCGCCTCGATCACGGCTCGGCCACTCGTTTCGAGGCCACGGGCGAGCTGTTTAAGGCGCTGATCGAAGAAGGCAAGTGTGTGGCGCGGGCGCTCGGCATCGAGCTGCACGGCGATCCCTGGGATCTGGTGATGAAGGGCGCGAACGCTCCGGGCAAGCACAAGTCGAGCATGCTTCAAGACGTGGAGGCCGGGCGCGTGACGGAAGTGGACTTCATGAACGGCGCGATCGTCCACTGGGGAGAAAAGATCGGCGTGCCCACGCCGCTCAACCGCGTGATGTGGGCGCTGGTCAAGGGACTCGAGCATTCGTGGACAAAACCTTGAACGCACCTGTCCCCTTCCGCATCGGCGTGCTGCAGCTCTCGATGGAGCCGCTGGAGCAGATTGTCCGCATGGCGCGGGCCTGCGACGCCGCCGGGTTCGACATCTTCTGGCTCGCCGAAGCCTATCCCTGGTGGCGCAAGCATGCGATGGAAGCGCGCTCGTCCACGGCCATCACTGCCATCCTGGCGCGCGAGACCCGGCGCATCGCCATCGGCTGGGGAATCATCTC
>DATEQI010000562.1:0-3266 GCA_035272805.1 Alphaproteobacteria bacterium
ACGAACCGCCGGAGTCGGAACACTAGCGGGCGATTGCGCCAAAATTTTGGCGCTGCCCCGCACGAACGGCCCTATTCGACGACGATGCGCGCGTCGTGATAGCCGGCGCGCACCACGAGGTCGAGAAGCCGGTCGGCATCGTCGACCGTGGTGGCCGGCCCCATGCGCACGCGGAAGAAGGGCAGGCCGTCGACGGATGCCTGCGTGACCTTCGTAGCACCCATGGTCGAGAGCTTGGCGCGCAGACGATTGGCGTTGTCGTACTGGCTGAAGGCGCCCACTTGGACGTAGATCGAGGTCGCTTTCACCGGGAGCGTGATCACCGCCTGGTCAAGCACCGCCTTGACGGGATCGACCGGGCCGGCTGCCGCTGCCGAGATCGGCGAAAGGCCCGGCGCTGCCGGGGCCGCAAGCGTGGCACTCTCGACCGGCTGCGGCGAAGCAACCGGCGTCCCTTGGGCGGGCAGCGGGGCGGCCTGTGCCGAGGCGACCATGACGGGTGCCGGCGGCGGCTGCGCCGGCCGTGCGGGCGCTGCCGTCGTCGCCGGGCCGGGGGCTACCTGCACGCCAGGTGGGGGAACCCCAGGTGAGGGAACCAATGTCTCCGCGGTCACCTTCTCGGTCGGCACCGCGCTCGCGATGCGCTCGGCGGAGGGGATTTCGCCCTGCTGGGCAAGGAGGACCGCCTGGCGCGACTCGTCGGGGAGAATTTGCACGCGCACCTTGGCGGTACCGGTGCCGATCATGCCGATGAGCTGGGCGGCGCGGCGCGAGAGATCGATGATGCGTCCGCGCACATAGGGCCCGCGGTCGTTGACCCGCACCACGATCGAGCGCCCGTTGTCGAGATTGGTCACGCGCACGATGCTCGGCAGCGGCAGCGTCGGATGGGCCGCGGTGAGGTCGTTCATGTTGTAGACCTCGCCGTTGGCGGTGTTCTTGCCGTGGAAGTCGGGGCCGTACCAGGAGGCGATGCCGGTTTCGTCGTAGCTGTAGTCGGGACCCGGATAGTACCAAACCCCCTCGACCTGGTAGGGCGCGCCGAGCTTGTAATAGCCGCGGCTCGGCGCCGCGGCTTGGCCCGCGGGCGGGGCGTGCTCCCGTTCGCCGCAGGCCGCGAGCAGGACGGCCAAAGCGACAATGGTCGCCCCCTTGCTCACCCAGTGCGGGCGCATATCTAGTAGATACCCCCTTTCGGCCTCGCATATCTAGTGTCGCGTAGATTACTTGTCCCCGATCCGATCAGCAAGCAATCCGACACTCGTGGCGAAGAAGACCGAGCGGTTCCAGCGCATGAGGGTGCGGAAGTTGTCATAAACGAGGTAGGCCGGGCTCTCCTCGTCCGTCGGCAAGACGATGGAGGCCGCGAGCGCCGGCTCTCCGAGCGGGCGACCGTCGAGCTGACGCACCCCGATCGCCTGCCACTCCTGGCCCGATTTCTGAACGGCAAGCTCGGCGAGGGCCGTATCGAAGTTGGGCGGGAGCTTGACCTCCCGGCCCCAGCTCTGCCCGCTTTGCCAGCCCAGCTGCGCGAGATAATTGGCGGTCGAGGCGAAGACATCGGCGGGGTTGTGCCAGATGTCGCGGTGGCCCTTGCCTTCGAAGTCGACCGCGTAGCGCAGGTAGCTCGACGGCATGAACTGGCTCTGCCCCATGGCACCGGCCCAAGAGCCACGCAGGTTCGCGAGGTCGATATAGCCGAGATCGAGAATGCGCAACGCGTCGATGAGCTCGCCGCGGAAATAGCTGCTGCGCCGGCCGTCATAGGCAAGGGTCGCCACCGCCTGGACGACGGAGTAATCGCCGGTCGAGCGGCCGAAGTCGCTCTCGATCCCCCACAATGCGACGATGAAGCGCGGCTCGACGCCGTAGCGTGCGCCGACTCGGCTGAGCAGCCCCTGATACTCGTCGAGCAGCTCGCGGCCTCGATCGACTCGGGCGTCGGAAACCACCCGGGCGACATATTCGTCGAAGGTGAGAGTGAACTCGGGCTGCCGGTGGTCGAGCTCGATCACATGCGGCAGCGGCGTCACCTGGTCGAGCGCAGTATTGAGCGTGCGCTGCGAGATGCCGTGCTGACGCGCTTCGACCTTGAAGTCGCGCAGCCAAGTCGCGAAGTCGAGGTCGTTCGCCGCAACGGAGAAGGCCCCGGCCAGGAGCAGGAGCCCCGCTCCGACAAGCAGCGCGGCACCCCGCATCGCTTGCCCGCCGAGCCCCTCACGCCAAAATCGGGTAGGACTCATGGGCTCCTTCTGCCACACGCTCGCGCGCGCGTAAAGCGGTCTGCACGCTCGTGTCGCGCAGAGACGTCACGGTGCGGGGAAGAAGACGTTCGTGCGGCCCATCAGGCGATAGGCGGCGAGGCCCATCCACTCCTTCGCCGCATCGTCCAAAAGCAAGAGGGAATCGGCGAATTCGAAGCGGCGTGTGGCACCCCCATCCCCCGTGGTCCGGTAATCGACCGGATAGGGGATCACGTCCCAGTCTTGGGCGCGAAAAACCCCCGCCGCGCGCGGCATGTGCGCAGCCGAGGTGACGAGAACCCAGTGCTGGCCGCCTTTGGGCTCGGCGAGTCGCTTGCTGAACAGCGCATTCTCGTACGTGTTGCGCGAGCGCTCTTCGAAGGTGAGGCGAGCCGCATCGACACCCATCTCCTCGAAAAAGCGCTTGGCGACCTCGGCCTCGCTGAGCTCTGCCGGGTGGAGCCGACCCGAGCCGCCGGTGAAGAGAATGCGCGCCTCGGGATGCCGCCGTGCGAGTGCGATGGTCTCGCTCAGCCGCGTCGCACCCGGGGCCAACGTCACCTGCCCGCGCGCGGCACTCACCACCTCGTCCAGGGCACCGCCCAGCACGATGATGCCATCGATGCGCTCGGGCAGATGCGCGGGCTGGGGAAACCGGTTCTCGAGCGGCGCGAGCAAGAGATCGGGGAGCGCGGTCGCGGCGACCGCAGCCGCCGCAAGGACCGCAAGCGCGATGATGCCGCGTCCGATGCGTCTTACCCGCTCGCTCCGCCAGAAGAGCATCGCGGCACCCGCCGCAAGAAGGAGGACGAGGAGATTGCCCGGCTTCGCGAGCAACAAGAAGATCTTGGACAGCACGAACATCGCCGCCGTTCATAGGCCCCGCATGGGGCGAAGGCAATCGCCGCGCAGGTCCAGTGTCCTGGTTCTGAAATTCACCACATCAAGCGAACACCTGTCATTGCGAGGCGCCCGAAGGGCAACGAAGCAATCCAGGGAGAGTTTCGCACCACGCACGCTGCC
>DATEQI010000563.1:0-7073 GCA_035272805.1 Alphaproteobacteria bacterium
CGACAAGGATGGGCGTGCCAAGTTCGTCGCGAGCTACGACGAAGCTCACAAGATCGTCGCGGACGGCGATGCCAAGGCGGTGCTCGATATCGGCAGTGACGACTGGCCCTTCCCGATCCCGCTCGTGCGGCAAGATACCGCTTGGCATTTCGATACCAAGGCGGGCGAGCAGGAGATTCTCGCCCGGCGCATCGGCCGCAACGAGCTCAACACGATCCAGGTCTGTCTCGCCTATGTGGCGGCACAGCAGGAGTTCGCCGCCAAGGACCGGCTCGGCGACGGGCTGCGCGAATATGCGATGAAGTTCCGCAGCAGCCCGGGCAAGCACGACGGGCTCTTCTGGCCGGCCAATGCCGGCGAGGAGGAGAGCCCCTTGGGCCCGCTCGTGGCGAGCGCGCGCGCGGAGGGCTACGGTCCGCGTCCCGAGGGCGCAAAGCCGGCGCCCTTTCACGGCTACTACTATAGGATTCTGACGCGGCAGGGAAAGGACGCACCCGGCGGTGCATATAGTTACATGGTGAAGGGCCACATGATCGGCGGCTTCGCGCTCGTGGCCTTTCCGGCCAAATACCGCGACTCGGGTGTGACGACCTTCATCGTCAACCAGGACGGCGTCGTCTACCAGAAGGACCTTGGGCCCAAGACAGCCGACGTCGCCCGCCGCATGACGGCCTTCGATCCCGACGCCAGCTGGACCAAGGTTGCGCCTTAAGGCGCTGCGCCAGCGTCCGGGGGCAATCACATGCTGATTGGTTTCAACGCGCCGACCCGCGGGACGCTCGCCACGCCGGAGACCTTGGTCAGCGTCGCCGTGGCCGGCGAGGCGATGGGTTTCGATTACCTCGCCTTCAGCGACCACGTCGTCATTCCGCAGGACATCGAGTCGCGCTACCCCTATGCCGCCACCGGTGAATTCCCGGCCGGCGCGCGCGGCGATTGGCAGGAGCAACTGATCGCGGCCGCTTTCATCGCAGGCAAGACCTCGCGGCTGCGCCTGCTGACCTCCATCATGGTGGTGCCGCATCGTCCCGCGGTGCTCACCGCCAAGATGCTTGCCACCATCGACGTGCTGTCCGCGGGCCGCCTCACCGTCGGCTGCGGCGCCGGTTGGCTCAAGGAGGAATTCGCAGCACTCGGCGCACCGCCCTTTGCCGAGCGCGGTGCCGTCACGGACGAATATCTCGCGGCGTTTCGTGCGCTCTGGACCGAGGACAAGCCGCGCTTCGAGGGCCGCTATGTCCGCTTCGCCGACGTGATCTTCTCGCCCAAGCCGACCCAGAAGCCCCACCCGCCGCTCTGGATCGGCGGCGAAAGCGAGCCGGCGCTGCGCCGCGCCGCCCGCTTGGGCGACGGCTGGTACCCCATCGGGGTCAATCCCCGGCACCCGCTCGACACGCTTCAGCGCTACCGCGGCGCCGTCGCTCGCTTGCGCCGCCTTGCGGCGGAGGCCGGACGCGATCCCTCGCGCATAGCACTCGGCTACCGCTGTCCCAAGCATGGCGCTGCCGCACAATTGCGCTCGCCCGAGGGCGAGCGGCGCCTCTTCGCCGGCACGCCGGCGGAGCTGGCGGCGGACTTGCGCTCGATGCGCGAGATGGGCGTCGCCGCGATCGACTTCGAGCTCTCCGGTGCCACGGCCGGCGCCACGGTCGAGAACATGAAACGCTTCCGCGACGAGGTGCTGGCGCTGGTGTGAGCGGCAAAGGCGGGTGCGATTTCGCCGGCAGCTCAGGCGGCGTCGCCCTTGAGCCGCCGCGAGGGCCGGCTTGCCTTTGGCGAAAGCGCGACGACGTATGACGCAACGTCCAAGAATGAGGAGGAAAGGATGATCGACGTCTATAGCTGGGCCACGCCCAACGGCCACAAGGTCCACATCATGCTCGAGGAATGCGGCCTCGCCTACAAGGCCCATCCGATCAACATCGGCAGGGGCGACCAGTTCGATCCGGCCTTCCTCAAGATCAGCCCGAACAACCGCATCCCGGCGATCGTCGACCAGGACGGCCCCGGCGGCAAGCCGTTCTCCCTCTTCGAATCGGGTGCCATTCTCGTCTATCTCGCCGGCAAGTGCGGCAAGTTCCTGCCGACCGACATTCGCGGGCGCTATGTCGTGCTGCAGTGGCTCATGTTCCAGATGGGCAACATCGGCCCCATGTTCGGCCAGGCCCACCATTTCCGCAGCTATGCGCCCGAGAAGCTCGCTTACGCGATCAACCGCTACACCAACGAGGTGGGCCGGCTTTACGGCGTCATGGACCGCCGGCTCGGCGAGGCCAAGTACTTGGGCGGCGAGCAGTACAGCATCGCCGACATCGCGACCTGGCCGTGGACGCGCTCGATCAGGAACCAGGGCCATGAGCTCGAGAGCTTCCCCAACGTGAAGCGCTGGTTCCAGGCGATCGATGCCCGCCCCGCCGTCCAGCGCGGCGTCACGGTGCTCGCCGACCTCCGCCGCGAGGGTCCGCCCGACGAGAAGGCGAGGGAAATCCTCTTCGGCGCCACCCAATACGCGCGACGCTGAGCCACTATCGCGCTGCCTGGGAATCCCCTCTCCTCCTTCAGGAGGAGAGGGAGGGGCCCGTCGCGCAGCGACGGGAAGGTGAGGAGGGCGAGCGCAGCGAGCTTCTGCCTCGCTAACCGCGTTTTGCCCTTCCACCTCCTCACCCTGACCCTCTCCTCCTGAAGGAGGAGAGGGGGAACTGAACGGTGAGACTTTACGCCCCCTCGACCGCGACGAGGCTGCCCTCCGAGGCCGACTGGCGCAGCTTGAGGAGGGGCGCATATTCCTTCGAGGCGTGCCAGCCCTTTGCCGCCTTCATGTCGGGGAACTCGAGGATGACGATGCGACCGGGGCGCCACTCGCCCTCGAGGGTCTCGTGCGCACCCCCGCGCACGAGGAAGCGGCCGCCGTATTTCGCGATGGTGGGGAGCACTTGCGCGCGATATTGCGCATAGGCGTCCTGGTTCCTGATCTCGCCGATATCGCCGATCACGTAAGCAGCCATGCCATCCTCCCTGGTGCGCTTGCGGGCGGATTATGCCAATATCGCGCGCGCGACAACAGCTCCTCCAGCACCAACTCAGTCAAATCCGCGGCCGTCATGACCGAAAGCAAGCCCTTGAAGCCCGCCACCCTCGCCGCCCAGGCGCTCGGCTGGATCGACGAGACGACCCATGCCGTCGTCGCCCCCATCCACACCTCGACGACCTACATCCGCGACCCCGACAATCAATACCGCACCGGCCGCAGCTACAGCCGCGACGACAACCCGAGCTACGACCAGGCCGAAGCACTCCTCAAGACGCTCGAGGGCGGGCGGGATTGCCTCCTCTTCGCCTCCGGCATGGCCGCCGCGACCGCGGTGTTCCAGGCGCTCAAGCCGGGCGATCACGTGATTGCCCAGAGCGTCATGTATTGGGGCCTGAGGAAGTGGCTCGGCGAGTTCGCGACCGAGTGGGGCCTCGAGGTCGCCTTCACCCCGCCCGGCGACGCCTCCGCACTCAAGGCGGCCTTTAAGCCCGGCCGCACGCGCATCGTGTGGATCGAGACGCCTGCGAATCCGACCTGGGCGGTCACGGACATCGCGGAGTGGGCGGGCCTCGCGCATGAGGCCGGAGCGCTCCTCGCGGTGGACAGCACGGTGGCGACGCCGGTGCTGACGCGGCCGCTCGCGCTCGGCGCCGACATCGTCATGCATGCGGCGACCAAGTATCTGAACGGGCACAGCGACGTGGTGGGCGGCGCGCTCATAGCCGCCGACGAGGGCGGGATTTGGCCGCGCATCCGCCGCATCCGCCACGACAACGGCGCCGTCATCGGGCCGTTCGAGGCCTGGCTTCTCCTGCGCGGCATGCGCACGCTCTATCTCCGCGTCGCGCGCGCCTCGGAGAACGCGTTGGCCCTGGCGACGCATTTCGAGCGCCACGCCGCGGTCCTCGCCGTGCATTACCCGGGCTTGCCGAGCGACCCCGGATACGCGGTCAGCCGCAAGCAGATGCAGGGGGGCTTCGGGGGCATGCTCTCGCTCCGCGTCCGCGGCGGAGAGGAGGCCGCGATCGCCGCGGCGGCGCGCGTCAAGGTCTTCAAGCGCGCGACCTCGCTCGGCGGGGTCGAGAGCCTCATCGAGCACCGCGCCAGCATCGAGGGCGCGGGCTCGCCCGTGCCGCGCGATCTCCTGCGCATCTCGGTCGGCATCGAGGATGTGGATGATCTCATGGCCGACCTCGACCAGGCGCTCGGGTAAGCGGACGACGGTAGACGGACGACGGACGACGGAACGAGAAGGGGAGACAATCGTGATCGATCTCTACACCTGGACCACGCCCAACGGCCGCAAGGTCTCGATCATGCTGGAGGAGCTCGGCCTCGTCTACCGGGTGCACAAGATCGACATCTCGAAGGGCGAGCAGTTCGCCCCCGCCTACGTGGCCCTCAACCCGAACAGCAAGATCCCGGTGATCACCGACTTGGACGGGCCCGGCGGCAGGCCCTTCACGCTCTTCGAATCGGGCGCCATCCTCGTCTATCTTGCCGGCAAGGGCGGCAAGTTCCTGCCCGCCGACATCCGCGGCCGCTACATCACGCTTCAGTGGCTCATGTTCCAGATGGGCGGCGTCGGCCCCATGTTCGGCCAGTGCCACCATTTTCGCCGCGCGGCTCCCGAGAAGATCCCTTACGCGATCGAGCGCTATACCAACGAGACGAGGCGCCTCTATGGCGTCATGGATCGCCGGCTCCGCGAGGCCGAATACCTCGCGGGCGACGCGTACACCATCGCCGACATCGCGACCTATCCCTGGGCGGCGCGCCACGAGTGGCAGACCGTCGAGCTCGGCGAGTTCCCCAACGTGAAGCGCTGGTACGACGCGATCGGCGCGCGTCCGGCGGTCGTGCGCGGCATGGCGGTGCCGGGCTGAGCTTGCGCGTTCGCTCGGGGCGTGATGGTGCCGACCGGGACGATGACGCGGCGTCTCACCGAACGGCTGGGCGCATGCGCTCTCCTTCTCCTGGGCGGACGCCACCCGGCAGTTCCTCGACAATATCGCTCAAGCGGCGCGCTCCGCCGCGCGCCCGTTGGTTGACAGTGCGCCGGTCGGCGGCTAAGTAACGAGCCCCGGCCGGCGCCCTGCCCCTCGCAGCACGGCACCGGTCGCCTTTCCGGCCACGGAGCGATGGGTGAGTGGCTGAAACCAACGGTTTGCTAAACCGTCATACGGGGAAACCCGTATCGAGGGTTCGAATCCCTCTCGCTCCGCCAACCGGCCGTTCTCCAACGCGTCGGGTCGTGCAGGTGACTGATGTGAGGTAAATTGCACTCCACCGATCGTCAGGAGGGAACCATGGCAGAAACGATGGCTACGATCCAACGCAAGGCAGGCGACAACGCGATGGAGGCGGTCCACGAGAGCGAGCGGGAATGGGAGACGCTGCGCTTTCCCGGCCAATGGAGCAAGATGCTGTTCCATCCCCACCCGGAGCGACCGACCGAGCCCAATGCCGGTTTCGTGCGCTATGAGCCCGGCGCTCATCACCCGCTGCACCGGCACGATTTCGCGCAGATTTGGTACATTCTTGAAGGCACATTCACGATCGGCGGCAAGCCCTACAGGCCGGGCACGATGATTTTTCACGCGGACCCGCACTACGAGGAGGAGCTACGGACCGAGACCGGCGGTGTGATGCTGTTCGTGCAGTATCAGGGACCAAGCACCGGCGGACGGCCGCTTTACGACGGACGCTTCAACGTCGCTGCTCGCAAGCCGCTTTCCGAGGAGCGGCTGGACGTTTGATTGCGTAAGTGCGGCGGCTGGGTTGGACAATGCCCTTTCGCTTCCGCGTATCGCAGCTGAATGATATCGTTCGCGCTGGTCCCCGGTCATCCGGCGAATGCCGGATCGCCATCAGAATGGAAGGGCAAGCTCATGCGATTTCTGATCAAGATTTCGATTCCGGTCGAGGCGGGGAACGCCGCCGCGAAGAAGGACGGCTTCAAGGTGATCCGGACGATCCTGGAACAGCAAAAGCCGGAAGCCGCCTACTTCATCGCTGACGGGGGCCGGCGCACCGGCATCCTCATCATGGATCTCAAGGACACGTCGGACATTCCGAGAATTGCCGAGCCATGGTTCCTGGCGCTGAATGCCGGTATCGAGGCAACGCCGGCGATGGTCCCTGACGACCTGCAAAAGGCAGCGCCGGCGATCGAGCAAGCGGTCAAGACGTACGGCTGACCAGTTCGCTTAGGACCAGCGCCGCTCTCTACGCCCATCGTTTTCGTTGGCTCCGGCATGGATTGCGGCGTCGGCCTAGTATCCTGGTTCTGAAATTCACGACATCAGGAAGACACTTGTCATTGCGAGGCGCCCGAAGGGCGGCGAAGCAATCCAGGAGCGGGATATACCGCGGTCACTGGATTGCTTCGCTGCGCTCGCAATGACGATTATTTCCGGTTGAGTCGAACTTCCGAACCGGGACGCTAGCGTCGGATCACCACCACCTCGATCGTGCCCTGCGGGCCGATGAACCAGCAGACGAGCCAGCTCGTCAGGCTGACGATCAGGGCGCACAGGATCGCCGACATAAGGCCGTGCACGACGAAGCCAGCCACGAATATGGTGACCAGCTTGATCATCAGCCCGTTGATGACCAGCAGGAAGAGGCCGAGCGTGATGACGGTGATCGGGAAGGTCAGGACCACCAGGATCGGCCGGACGATGGCGTTGACGATGCCGAGCAGCAGGGCCGCCCAGATGAGACTGCCGATCGAGGCCACCTCGACCCCCGGCACGATTTTAGAGGCCAGCCATAGCCCGAGTGCCACGAGTGCTGCGCGAACGATGAATCCGATCATGATACGGTCTCTCCCGGTAGGGCCTTGGCCTATGCTATCGGAGAATTCGAAACCTCGCGATGCCGTGGTCCTTGATCTCGTCGATCTCCCACCGCTGCCAAGCAAAGTTCGAATCCCGATTCCTCCGCGTGGGGCTCTCACAGCCCGAGATAGGCGTCGCGCAGCAGCTTGTCGTTCTTGACCAGCGCGCAAGGGCCCGCGAGCACGATGCGGCCGCGCTCG
>DATEQI010000564.1:0-5237 GCA_035272805.1 Alphaproteobacteria bacterium
CGCGCTGCTCACGCGAGCAGATCGATCTGCTCGTCGGTCAAGTTGCCCGGCACGATGGTGAGCGGCACGCGCAGCTTGGCGATCTGCTTCACGCTCAAGGCCGAGACGAGCGGGCCCGGACCCTTGGGTCCGGGGTCGGCACCCAGCACGAGGACGGAGATGGTTGGGTCCTCGTCGATGAGCTTGAGGATCTCCTCGAGCGGCCGTCCCTCGCGGATGTAGATGACCGGCATCTGCCCGGTCCATTCGACCACCTTGGCCGAGAGCTCCTGGAGCTTCTCCTCGGCCTCCTGGCGGTTCTCGCTTTGCGCCAGCTTCTCGACCGCCATCCAGCCCGCACCATCGACCGGCTCGATCACGCAGAGGAGGGCCACGCGCCCGCCCCAATGCCGCGCGCCTCGGCAGGCGTAGCGCAGCGCCACGTTGAGCTCCTCCGTGCGGTCGACGATGACGAGAAAGGTGCCTTTGGGGCTTTCCTCGGCTGCCATGGCATGCCTCCCTGCGTTCACACCCTGCGGAAGACGGCTGCGGCCAGCCACCCTGCCAGCAAGGCCATGGCGACTGCAATCGCGCCGTAGGCCGCGGCATGGCGGTGGGCGAAGTCGAAAAGGTCCGCGCTGGTGCCGATCTTGCCGATGACGAGCGGCGTCGTCTGCGCGCCGACGACGGCACCGTTGCGGAAGAGGAAGACCTGCACTTGATAGGTGCCGACCGGGACGTTCGCGGGAAAATCGACGTTCACGCGAAAGAGCCGCGCGCCGAGGAAGCTCACTTGCGCAACCGACGCGGCATAGAGCCCTTCGGCTTCCTCGTTGCGGATGAGGGCCGCGCGGTACTCGGCGACGGTCTGGGGGTCGCGCTCCACCTCGGGGATCAAGCGCAGATATTCGGTGCCGATCTCCTCGCGCGCGCGCTCGGCCGCCGGTGCGATCTTGTCGAGCTCGCGGCTCGCCGCCACGGCATAGAAGGAGGGCACCGCGGCGAAGGTCATCTCCTTCTTGTTGACGTAGATGGCGGCGACGCGCCCCTTGCGCCGCACGGTCACGCGCTCCTCTGGCCCGCGCACCACGACGACGACGTCGCCGGGCCCCTCGACGGCGCCGAAGAGCAGCACGTCCGTGCCGGTGAAGCCGGTGGTGATGGCGACGAGATGGCTCGAGAGGTCGGCGATCAGCTGTTGCGCGCGCGCGTGCGGCGCCGGCAAGGCTGCGGCCAAGAGGGCGGCGAGGAGGGCGGCGAGCGCCAGGGCGCAACGGCACCTCATGGCGACGCCCGCGCGATCGAGAAGAGGTCGGCGGGGGTCGCCACCAGGTCGTAGAGCAGCTTCGCCGCGACCGCGAGCACGAGAAGGGCGAGAAGGGCGCGCACCTGCTCGCCCTTGAGCTTGTCGCTCGCGCGCACGCCCACCTGCGCGCCCAGCACGCCGCCGATCAACATGGTGAGTGCCAGCAGCACATCGACCGTCTGGGTGGTGACGGCCTCGAGCAGGGTCACGTTCGCCGTGATGAAGATGACCTGGAAGAGCGAGGTGCCCACGACCACCGCGGTCGGCATGCCGATCAGATAGATCATCGCGGGCACCATGAAGAAGCCCCCGCCCACGCCCATGATGGCGACGAGCACGCCGACGAAAACCCCAAGGCTGAGCGGGACGAGGGCCGAGATGTAAATGCGTGAGCGGTAGAAGCGCATCTTGAGCGGCAACACCCGCACCCAATAGGGATGCCGGCCCGCGCGCGGCCTGGGCGGGATGTGGCGGTGCTGGCGCAGCATGGCGCGCGCCGCCTCGGCCAACATGAGAAGGCCGACGAGGCCGAGGAGAAGCACGTAGCTGAGCGAGATCACCAGCTCGACCTGGCCGAGCTGGCTCAAATGCTTGAAGAGCCAGACCCCGAGCGAGGAGCCGACGAGGCCGCCCGACATCATCACCATGCCCATGCGGACGTCGACCGCGCGGCGGCGCCAATGGGCCATCACGCCGGAGACCGAGGCGGCGATGAGCTGGTTCGCCTGCGTGCTCACCGCGACCGCGGGCGGCACCCCGATGAAGATGAGAAGCGGGGTCATGAGAAAGCCCCCGCCCACGCCGAAGAGCCCGGAGAGGAAGCCGACCGCCGCCCCCAGCCCCAGGAGCGTGAAGACATTGGCGGAGATCTCGGCGATCGGCAGATAGATCTGCATGGTCAGAGGCCGGACGTCCTCAGAATCCTTTCAGCGCAAGCCTGACGTGCTCGACCTCGGGCGGCGAGGCGAAGCAATGTCCGACGAGCTTGCGCCAGGCCTGGAAGTCCTCGGACTCGCGGAAGTCCCGGGTGTGGTGCTCGAGCGTCTCCCATTTGACGAAGAGGCGGTAGCGGCTCGGCTTCTCGTGCGAGCGCTGCAGCTCCATGCCCTGGCAGCCGCGAGCGCGGCGGAAAAGCTCGCTTGCCTTTGCGACCCCGGCCTCGAATTCATGCTCCAAGCCGGGCTTCACCTCGATCTGGGCAATCTCGAGAATCATCGCGTGGCACTCCCCGCTATTGAATTAGAGCATTTCCTGGATGAGTGGACATAAGGCTCCCCCTCACCCTCCCCTCTCCCCCTGAAGGGGGAGAGGCTCCCCCTCACCCTCCCCTCTCCCCCTGAAGGGGGAGAGGGTTGCGCAGGGTTGGCGAGGCGAAGCCGAGCCTTACCCGGAGCTGGGTGAGGGGGTGGCGATTCCACTCAGAGTAAAACTGCTCTAGCAAACACGTGCTCCGCCCGACGATACGCCTATACGCGCAAGAAGCCGACGATCTCCTGCACCTCGCCCAAGATCGGCGTGGCGATCTCCCGCGCGCGCTCGGCCCCGGCCTTGAGGATGCCGTCGACATAGGCGGCGTCCGCCTTGAGCCGCTTCATCTCGGCGCCGATCGGCCCCAGCTTTGCCACCGCGAGCTCGGCCAGCTCCTCCTTGAATTTGGAGAACATGGC
This sequence comes from Alphaproteobacteria bacterium, assembly GCA_035272805.1. Taxonomy (GTDB): domain Bacteria; phylum Pseudomonadota; class Alphaproteobacteria; order JACZXZ01; family JACZXZ01; genus DASPPM01. The sequence continues at coordinate 2,953 of DATEQI010000564.1, forward strand.
GCCGTCATAGCGCAGGCACACCTCCGCGGTCGCGAGATCGGCGAGGGCCGCATAGATGCCGACGAGGTTGGCGGCCTCGGGCCGGTTCACCAGCTCGACGGGGTCCCCCGGCAGCGGGTCCGGATCGGTCCTCGCCTTGCGGATCTTCTGGGCGATCGCATCGGCGGCGTCCGTCATGTTGATGCGCGAATAGTCGGAGGGATCGGATTTGCTCATCTTCTTGGTGCCGTCGCGCAGGCTCATCACACGGCTCGCCTCGCCCAGGATGATGGGCTCGATGAGCGGGAAGAAATCAACCTTGTAGTCGTTGTTGAACTTCTGGGCGATGTCGCGGCAAAGCTCGAGGTGCTGCTTCTGGTCCTCGCCCACCGGCACGTGGGTGGCCTTGTAGAGGAGGATGTCGGCCGCCATCAGGTTGGGATAGACGTAGAGCCCGGCGGAGGCGTTCTCCCGGTGCTTGCCCGCCTTCTCCTTGAACTGCGTCATGCGATTGAGCCAGCCCATGCGGGCGACGCAATTGAAGATCCAGGCAAGCTCCGCGTGTGCTGAGACCTGGCTCTGATTGAAGAGGATGCAGCGCCCGGGATCGATGCCCGCGGCGATCATGCCGGCCGTGACCTCGCGGGTGCTCGCGCGCAGCTCGGCCGGCTCCTGCCACTGGGTGATGGCATGCAGGTCGACCACGCAGAAGATGCACGCATAATCGTCCTGCAGCCGCACCCAGTTCCGGATCGCGCCCAGGTAGTTGCCGAGATGCAGATTGCCGGTGGGCTGGACGCCCGAGAAGATGCGGTTCATGGGAGGAGCCCCGTCGCTCGCAAGGAAGGCACGCGCGGCGAGTTATGGCGGCTCGCTCAGGGACGGTCAAGGGGAGTGCCGGCCTTGCTCGCAAGGCCGGCCAAGCGCTTCACCAAGCCGAGGTCGACGGCACCGAAGGCGAGCACGAGGGCGCCGTAGAGGACAACCCCGCCGCCGACGAGGGCGGCCAAGGCCGCGATCTTGAGCGCGAGGCCCCCGGCAAAGACCGCGCCCAGCGCGCGCGCGCCGAAGAGCAAGCCCGCCGCCAAGACGATGCTGGCAAGCACGATGCGCGGCACGCGGCGGCGGAAATCGGCGTCGAGCGCCAAATGCGCGTGGCGCCAGAGCGAGAATGCTAGGCCCGCGGCATTGACCCAGGCGGCAACCGAGGTCGCAAGCGCAATCCCGGTCGGGCCCAGAGGGCCGATCAGCGCCAGGCTGAGCACGATGTTGGTCGCAACCGCGAGCACGGCGGCGCGCACCGGGGTCGCCGTGTCCTCGCGCGCGAAGAAGGCGGGGGCGAGCGCTTTGACGATGACGTAGGCGGGCAGCCCGAGGGCGAAGGCGGCGAGGGCCGCGGCCGTGGTGCGCGTCGCCGCGGGGCCGAAGGCGCCGTGCTGGAAGAGCACCAGCGTGATCGGCGTGGCGATCGCGGCCAAGGCCGCCGCGGCGGGGAGCGTGAAGAGAAGGGCCGCCTCGAGGGCGCGGTTCTGGCTCAGCATCGCGCCGCGCTCGTCGCCGGCGCGCAGCTTGCGCGAGAGCTCGGGCAGCAGAACCGTGCCGATCGCCGTCCCGATCACGCCGAGCGGCAGCTGGTAGAGCCGATCGGCGTAGTAGAGGCCGGCGACGGCCCCGGTGGGCAAGAGCGAGGCGATCATGGTGGCGACCACGATATTGATCTGGATGACGCCGGCGCCGAAGGCACCCGGCAGCATGAGCCGCATGAGCCGGCGCACGGCGGGCGTCAAGCGCGGGCGCGGGAGCGAGGGCAGCAGGCGATGGCGCGCGGCCGACCAGGCGAGCCAGAGGAATTGGCCGATGCCCGCGGCGACCACCGCCCAGGCGAGCGCATGGCCGGGTGTGGCACCCCAGCTCCGCGGCAAAAGGAGGGCGGCGATGAGCGTGAGATTGAGCAGGACCGGGGCCGCCGCCGCCGCCGCGAAGCGGAAATGGCTGTTGAGCATGCCGCCCAAGAGGGCCACGAGCGCCATGCAGAGGAGGTAGGGAAAGGTGATGCGGGTGAGCTCGACCGCGAGCGCGTATTTCTCGGGCGAGCTCGTGAAGCCCGGCGCGATCAGCGCCATGAGCCAGGGCATGGCGGCAAGGGCGGCCGTGGTGACGAGTGCTAGGGCGCTCAGCAATACGGCGAGCACCTCGCCGGCAAAGACCATGGCGCCCTGGTGCCCGCGCTCCTCGACCGCACGGCTGAAGAGCGGCACGAAGGCGACGCTGAAGGCGCCCTCGGCGACGAGGTTGCGGAAGAGATT
>DATEQI010000565.1:0-2243 GCA_035272805.1 Alphaproteobacteria bacterium
CTCGATCCGGAAATGATCGGCGAGGTGCTGGTGGTGATGCGGGAACTGCCGAAGAACGGCATCACCATCCTCGTCGTCACCCATGAGATGAGCTTCGCCCGCGAGTTGGCGGACAGGGTGGCCTTCATCGATGGCGGCACGATCCTGGAGCTGGAGCCGCCCGCCAAGTTCTTCGGCGCGCCGAGCCACCCGCGCACCAAGCACTTCCTGAAGCAGCTGCTCTCTCCCTTGAGCGCGGCGGAGGCGTGACGGGCGGCATCACCTTCAATTTCGCGGACGTTCTCGCGGGCCACCCGGGCCAATGGCTTCTCTCCGGCCTCCTCATGACGCTCTATGTGAGCATCGCCGGCAGCTGGGCCAGGCGCTCGGCGCGCTCGGTCCGCATCCGCCGGGCGGCCGGCCCAGGCCCGCCGACCCCGCCGCCGAGAAAGAGGCCCGCGCCGCCGAAGTCGCCGAAGCCGCAAGCGATGCCTGACTTCTCCGTCATCTGGGAAAACCTACCCTATTTCCTTTGGGGCCGCGCCTTCGAGGGTCAGCCGGGCGGACTGCTCCTCACCATCATCATGGCGCTGGAGGCCGGGGTTCTCGCTCTGGCGGCGGGGGTGCTCCTCGCGCTTGCCGCCTGGCTGTTCGGGGGATGGACGCGGCGGGTGCTCTTCGCCGGGGCGGATTTCATCCGCGGCATCCCGCTCATCTTTGTGATCTTCTGGCTCTACTTCCTGATCCCAGCCCTCTTTCAGGCCAACCTGCCGGATACCTTGACCGTGGTCCTCGCGCTAGCCTGGTTCACTTCGGCAGCGGTGATGTATTCGACGCTCGCCGGAATCGAGGCCTTGGCGCTTGGCCAGACCGAGGCTGGGCTCTCCTCCGGCCTCTCGCGGCTGGGCGTCCTCGCTTACATCCTTCTGCCGCAAGCGGTGCCCAATATTTTGCCTTCGCTCGCAGGCGTGTTCATCTCGCTGATCAAGGACACGTCTCTCGCCTTTATCGTGAACGTGCAAGAGCTCAGCACCGTGGCGGGACAGGTGAACAATCGCACCCAGATTTATCCGACCCAGATCTTCCTCTTTACAGGCGCCGTCTATTTCGTACTTTGCGGAACGCTGTCCCTCGCTGTCCACGTCGCGCAGCGGCCACGCGCATGAGCGGTTTGAGGCGGCCTGAAGCGGAGGGCGGTAGCCGTGACCGTTAACTGGATCCATTTCACGCTCGGCTCCGCCTTCGCCGGCGACCTCCTCAATCCGGGCCGAGGCTTCCCGCCTTTGCGGCTTCAAAAGCGACACCTGCGAGTCTTGGCTGCGACTTAATGTGCAAGGCCCGCTCGGGGCTCGGCCTCATTAAGCCCGCGCGAGCGGAAGTCTCCGTTCGTCGACATCACAAGAGCGCGAACCGAATCGGCGAGACAGGACACACCGCTCGCGCTCCAATTGCTGCCCGACAGACGACCGGTTCAGCGCGATCCGCCCTGCGCCTGAAGCGCGATGCGGCGGACCGCCGCGACGAGCGCTTCGACGTCCTCGGCCGTGTTGTAGAGCGCAAAGGAAGGCCGCACCGTACTCTCGAGACCGAAGCGCCGCAGAATCGGCTGCGCGCAATGAGTGCCGGCGCGCACCGCGATTCCCTCCCGGTCGAGCGCCTTGCCGACATCCTCGGTGCGGACGCCGTCGAGCACGAAAGACACGACCCCCGCGCGCTCGCGCGGCGCTCCGACGAGCCGCAGGCCAGGGATCGCCCGCAATCCCGCGACCGTCTGCTCGATCAGCTCGTGTTCATGGAGCGCGATCGGCTCCAGGCCGATCGCGTCGAGATAGTCGATCGCCGCGCCGAGACCCACCGCGTCGGCGATGTTTCCGGTTCCGGCCTCGAAGCGCGCCGGGGCGTTCTGGTACGTCGTCCTCTCGAAGGTCACGTCCGCGATCATGCTGCCGCCGCCCTGCCAGGGGGGCATCGAATTGAGAATCGCTTCCTTCCCATAGAGCGCGCCGATGCCGGTGGGCGCGAACATCTTGTGTCCCGACAGCACGTAAAAGTCGGCGTCGAGCGCCTGCACGTTCGTGCGCCGGTGCGCGACCGCCTGAGCCCCGTCCACGAGCGCCAGCGCGCCGTGGCGATGCGCCGCGGCGATCATTTCGCGCGCCGGCGTCACCGTGCCGAGGGCGTTCGAGACCTGCAACAGCGCGACGATGCGCGTGCGCGGGCCGAGCAGCTTTTCGTATTCGTCGAGCAGGATGTCGCCGTTGTCA
>DATEQI010000566.1:0-2871 GCA_035272805.1 Alphaproteobacteria bacterium
CATGACGCTCGCGGTCATGACGCGCGCCTCGCTCGGCCACACCGGCCGGCCGCTGTCGGCGGGCGCCGGGACCAAGGCCATCTATCTCCTGGTGACGACGGCAGCGCTGCTGCGCCTGATGGTCCCCTTCGCCGACGCCTATTCGGAACTCCTGTTGTCCCTGGCCGGCATCGCCTGGAGTGGCGCCTTCGGCCTCTTCGCGCTCCTCTATGCGAGGCCGCTCTCGCAACCGCGGGTCGTTGGTACCGCGGCGCGGCCCATTTGAGCCCGACCAATGACGGACGAAGTTATGCCGGCGAAATAGCCGATCAGCCGCGATCGTGCTATCGAAGTGAAGGAGGTTGGCGCCATGTCGGCTCATTCGCTCGTTCCGGACTGGGGCATCGTCGCACGCGCGATCCACGTTCTTGCGATCGTCGTTTGGATCGGCGGCGTTTGGCTGGTGACGACGGTGTTGCTGCCGGCAATGCGGGAGAAGCGCCCCGAGGAGTGGCTCAAGGAATTCGACGCGATCGAGCACCGCTTCGCCCCGCAGGCGCGGATCGCCTTGCTGACAGCACTCCTGAGCGGGCTCTACATGCTTTACGCGTACGACCTTTGGGACCGCTTTGCGCACGTCGAGTCCTGGTGGATGCACCTCATGGTCGCCGTATGGCTGCTTTTTGCCGTGCTCCTCCTGCTCCTCGAGCCTCTCCTCTTGCGAGGGGTGATCGAGAGGCGCGCGGCGAGGGCACCCCAAGCGACCCTCGCGCTGATGCTGCGGCTGCACCGCGTCCTCTTAAGCCTGGCCTTGCTCGCCACCTTCGCCGCGGTCTGCGGCAGTCACGGGCTTTTTTAGACGTCCCGCCAGCGGCTTCGCCCGGCCGACACGGCCGGGACAACGCCTAAAATTCGCCGTATCTTCCGGCTAGAGTTGCGACAATGCCGGCCGCGCCTCTCGTGCGGTTGAGCGCCGCCGGATATCAGGCGGCGAACCCATCTCGAGGAGGTTTCGATGCGCGCGCTTAACGCCGTTCTTTTCCTTGCCTGCCCGCTCTGCCTCCTCTGGGGCGGCTCGGCGCTCGCGGCGGAGGACGAGCTCACCGTCACGAGCGATCAGCAGACCGCGCTCACGCTCACGATCTACGAGCAGAACCTGGCGCTCGTGCAGGACCGCCGCATGGTCAAGCTCAACGAAGGGCTCAACCGCATCGCCTTTGCCGGCGTATCGGCGCAGCTCGCCCCGGAGACGGTGCTCATCGATCAGCTCACCGGCGAGCCCTTGCACCTCGTCGAGCAGCGCTACGAAAGAGACCTCTTGACGCCGAATGCGCTTCTGGCGGCATCCGTCGGGCACGATATCCGCATCGCCATCCGCAACCCGCAAACCGGCGAGGATCGCATCGAGAATGCGACCGTGCTCTCGGCCGCACAAGGGGTCGTGCTCAAAATGGGCGATCGCATCGAGACGACCTTGCCCGGCCGCCTCGTCTACGCCTCGGTTCCCGCCGATCTCCGCGACAAGCCGACGCTCCAACTCACGCTCGTCAGCCTCAAGGGCGGCTCCTTGCCGGTCGAGATCAGCTATCTCACGAGCGGCCTTGAATGGTCGGCCAACTATGTCGCGGCACTCGACGAGAGCGAGACCAAGCTTTCGCTGAGCGGGCGGGCAAGTGTCTCGAATGCGAGCGGCACGAGCTATCCCAAGGCGCGCATGACCCTCGTCGCAGGCGCACTCCATCGCGTATCCCGGGTGGCCCCCCGGGCGGCCATGGTCGCCGGGGCGGCGCCCATGATGGCGGCCGCAGCACCCGCGCCGCCCCCGCTTCCCAGAGCGGAAGCGCTCTCCGAATATTACCGCTTTCCGCTCGATCGCGAGATCAGCCTCGGCGAGCACGAGACCATCCAACTGGCCCTCATCGAAGCGCCCTCCGTGCCGGTCAAGAAAGAATACCGGCTCGAGGACGAAGCACCCGTGGCGGCCGCGGTAGAAGACGAGCCGACGCCGCTCAAGATCCAAGTCCGGCTCAGCTTGGAGAACGACAAGGCGTCGGGCCTCGGCACGCCGCTGCCGAGCGGGGTCGTGCGCATCTATCGCCACGGCGCCGATGGCTCGGTCGCCTTCGTGGGCGAGGACGACATCGATGCCACCGCCGCCGGCCGGCCGGTCAGGCTGACGCTCGGCCAAGCCTTCGATGTGAGCGCCGAGCGCCGTCAGACGAGCGCCTCGCGGCCGAGCGACAAAAGCTACGAGGCGAGCGAGGAAATCACGCTTCACAATGCCAAGGCCACAAGCGTAGCAGTCACCGTGGTGGAGACGCTCCCCGGGGACTGGCGCATCCTGCAAGAGAGCGATCCGCACGAGGCGGCGAGCGCGTCGACCGCGCGCTGGCATCTCGACGTCCCGGCCAAGGGCGAGCGCAAGCTTACCTATCGCGTGCTGACCCGCTACTGAGTCGCGGGCGCTCCTGCTATTGAGCTCGGAGCGTCGCCGCGGAACCCGATCGCCGAGCGCGCCCCTGGCAGGACACGGCCATTACCTGTAGACTACGGCTCTCTCGTGGCTTTCCCGCCAACACGGAGCTCCTTACATGATCAGTACACTGTTGCTGCATCCGATCATCGCATTGATCGCCGGCATTCTCATCCTCGTCCTCCCGCGCCTTCTCAACTACATCGTGGCCGCCTACCTCATCATCATCGGCGTCACCGGATTGTGGCCGCATTTGCTGCGCTGAGGGGGTGCTGATGCGCTTCGGCTGGGGGCTTCACCAGAGAAGCCGCACGCCATAGCGCGCGAAGAGCCTCTCGTTCGACACCAGGATCATGCCCTCCTGAATCGCCTGAACGATCAGGATGCGGTCGAACGGATCGCGGTGCGGGCCTGGCAAG
>DATEQI010000567.1:0-7478 GCA_035272805.1 Alphaproteobacteria bacterium
GCGCTCATCCTGGGCGCGGTATATGGGCTGGTCAGCTGGCCCTTCCTCGCCGTGCGCTATCATGCGATCGTGGCCGAGCGTAACGATCTCTACGACCAGGTCGCCCAAATGAAGCTCGACAAGGCGGTCGTGTTCGTGAAAGCCGACACCGGCGTGATGTTGCCCATGACGTGCGACGACTTGGCCCGCAACGGCATCGACGCCGCCGGGCCGGTGCTCTACGCGCGCTGCGACCTCACGGACCCGGACGCCGTCGCTGCGGCATTTCCGGAGCGCTCGGTGTGGGTCTATACGCGCGACCACGACGTGGTGCGGGGAACGCTCACGCGTGTACGCTGATGGCAGCGGAGCCGCCCGGCCCGGTCTCGGCCGCCGGCGGCCGATCGAAGATGGAGGAGGGCGCCATGAGGGAGATAGCGAGCGGCATCTACACCTGGTCCAAATTCTCCGAGCCGCACGGCTACGATTTCAACGGCCATCTCGTCTGCCACGCGAGCGGCAATATTTGTATCGATCCCGTGGAGCCGAGTGCCGACGACCTCTCGGAGATCAAAGCCCTGGGGGTCGCCCGCATCGTCCTTACCAACCGCAACCATTCGCGCGCCGCCAAGGTAGTGCGCGCCGCGACGGGAGCGCCCGTCGCCATTCACCCGGCGGATGCACCCCATGCCAAGAGCCAAGGAACCATCATCGACGAGAAGCTTGCCGTGGGCCAGAGGGTCGGCCCCTTGACCGTGGTGGCGGCGGCGGGAAAGTCGCCCGGCGAGGTGGCGCTCCATTGGCCCGAGCGGCGTCTCCTGATCGTGGGCGACGCGGTCGTCGGCAACCCGCCGGGAAAGTGCGGCCTCTTGCGCGAGCAAGTGATGGACGAGCCCGTGACACTGCGCCGAAGCGTGGCCAAGCTGCTCGAGCTCGACTTCGACACGATGCTCGTGGGCGACGGCGTCTCGATCCTCAGCAACGCCAAGGAGCGCCTCAAGGAGCTGGTGGCGAGCTTCGCCTCCTGACGGTGCCGCGCGGGCCGTTTCTCACTTCGAATTTTTCCCACTAGAGACGCGGCGACCTCCCTCTCCTCCTTCAGGAGGAGAGGGTCGGAGTGAGGAGGCAGGGGTGCGAGACACGCCATCGGCCGCAGAAGCTCGCTGCGCTCGCCCTCCTCACCTTCCCATCGCTACGCGATGGGGCCCTCCTCTCCTCCTGAAGGAGGAGAGGACAAGCGAGCGTTACCTCCGCTTCCCGAATTTCAAACACTACCGCTGCCGCGCATTCCCTTGACGCGCCGCGGCGGCGGGGCGCAAGCTTGCGCGAGACAAGGAGGGCACCATGGCCCGCAGCTTCCGCAACTACACCCCCGAGGGCGTCATCCCTGCAGCACTTCTGCCGTTCGACGAGGATCTCGCCATCGACGTTGCCTCCTACCGCAAGCATCTCCATGACCTCGCCGCCGTGCGCGGCGTCTCGGCCATCACCGTCAACGCGCATGCCACCGAGGTGCACGCGTGCACATTCGAGGAGCAGCAGGCCGTGCTCGGCCACACCATGGACGCGATCGGCGACCGCGTGCCGGTCGTCAATGGCGTCTATGCCGACGGCAGCCATCTGGCGGCGCGCATCGCGCGCATGGCCGAAGCGGGGGGTGCCGCGGCCCTTCTCGTTTTCCCGCCGCAGACCATGGCGATGGGCGGCCAGCTTCGCCCCGAGATGGCGCTCGCTCACTTCAAGACGATCGCGGCCGCTACCGATCTCCCGATCATTCTCTTCCAATATCCGCTTGCGGGCGGCCTGGGCTATCCTTTCGAGACGCTTCTGCGCCTCTTCGAGGAGGTGCCGCAGATCACGGCGATCAAGGATTGGTGCAACGATGCGATGCTCCACGAGCGCCACGTGCGCGCCTTTCAGAGCCTGCGGCGCCCGGTCAACGTGCTCTCGACGCACAGCGCCTGGCTGATGAGCTCGCTCGTCACCGGCTGCAAAGGCCTCCTCTCGGGCGCGGGAAGCGTCATCGCCGATCTCCAGGTGGCGCTCTTCGAGGCGGTCGGTGCCGGCGACCTCGCGCGCGCCCGAGCGATCAACGACCGCATCTATCCGTTAGCGCAGGCCTTCTACGCCCCGCCCTTCCTCGACATGCACAACCGCATGAAGGAGACGCTCGTCCTCCTCGGCCGGCTGCCCAAGGCGGTGGTGCGACCGCCGCTCGCCAAGCTCGGTGCGGCCGAGATCGAGCGCCTCAAAGCGGCCATCGCCGCGGCGCGCCTGAGCCGCGAGGGTGCCCTCCCCGTCGCCGCCGAATAACCGCGCTTTCCCTTATTCTTCCCAGCCCGCTCGCGAGAGGGAAGGGCTGGAGAGCGCCTTGACTCGCCTCAAGTTTTTCCACTCCCCCAACGAATTGACTTGTCATATTGTATGACGGTATACTGCTTCATCCTTGAGCAGGGGTCATGCGCGCATCCGGCCTCCTCATCACCCGCCTTCCGGTACCGCTGCGCAACCGCGTGGTGGAGCGCCTGCGCGTCGCCATCCGGGAGCAGCTCCTGCCCGAGGGCTCCCGGCTCGTCGAGCGTCAGCTCTGCGAGATGCTGGGGGTGAGCCGCACGCTCGTGCGCGAGGCGCTGCGCCAGCTCGAGGCCGAAGGCCTCGTCACCATCATCCCGCATCGCGGCCCCTCGGTGGCGCGGCTCGACCGCGCGACCGTCAAGGGCATCTATGAGGTGCGCGGCGTGCTCGAGGCGCTCGCCGGGCGGCTTTTCGTCGAGCGGGCGACGGCGGCGGACCGCCGACGCCTCGCCGAGGCCTTCGCCGGGCTCGAGCGCGCGCATGCCGCTCACGATTCCGCGGCCTCGTTGCGCGAAACCTCGCGTTTCTACAGCGTGCTCTTCGCCGGCGCGCGCAACGCGGTGATCCCCGCCACTCTGCGCCCACTCAGCGGTCGCATCCATCTCCTGCGCGCGCGCAGCTTCGCCATGCCGGGCCGCAAGGAGGAATCCTACCGCGAGATGAAGGCGATCCTGGATGCCGCCCTCGGCCACGATGCGCAGCAGGCGTGGAGTTGCTGCCTTCTGCATGTGCAGAACGCGGCCCTCTATGCGCTCGACAGCTTCGAGGACGAAGCCGGGCGCGCGCCGGCGAATGTCGCCATTCCACTTAAGCGCACAAAAAGGAAAAACGGCAAACAGAGGGGGAAAGACCCATGACGACAGCCATCCGTGGCAAGACCGGCGATTCGCCGCCGGCGAGCGATGAGGAACGGCGGCAAAGCCGCCGCGCGGTGATCGCGAGCACCATCGGCACCGTCATCGAGTGGTACGATTTCGGTCTCTACAGCATCGCCGCCGGCCTGGTGTTCCCGAGCCTCTTCTTCCCCACTTTCGATCCGCTCGTCGGCGCGCTCAACTCCTTCCTGGTGTTCGCGGTCGGCTACATCGCCCGCCCGGTGGGCGCCCTCGTCTTCGGCCATTTCGGCGATCGCCTGGGCCGCAAGGGCGCGCTCGTGGCCACCATGCTCCTCATGGGCATCGGCACCTTCATCGTGGCCTTGGTGCCCACCTACAACGAGATCGGGCTCTGGGGTGCGGTCATCCTCTCCGTGCTCCGCTTCCTCCAGGGCATGGGGGTGGGCGGCGAATGGGGCGGCGCCATCCTCGTCGCCATGGAATGGGGCGGCCCCGGCCGGCGCGGCCTCTATGCCAGCCTGCCGCAGATGGGCGTGCCGATGGGCACGCTGCTTGCGAACCTCCTCTTCGGCGGGGCGAGTTTCGCCGCCGGCAGCGCCTTCATGACCTGGGGCTGGCGCATCCCCTTCGCGCTCAGCATCTTCCTCGTCGTCATCGGCGTCTACATCCGGCTCGGCATCGCGGAGACTCCGGTCTTCCGCCGCATGGCGGAGGAGAACCGCATCGAGCGGCTGCCAGTGCTGGAGGCGTTGCGCCGCAATTATCGCCAGATCATCTCGGTCGCGTTCCTGCGCATCTCGGAGCTGAGCGTCTTCATCGTCTTCACGGTCCTGGTCTTCACCATCGGAGTGCAGACGCTGCACTTGAGCCGCGATTTCATTCTCATGGCCCTTCTCGCCGGACTCGCGATCGAATGCGTCTCGGTGCCGATCGCGGGCGCGCTCTCCGATCGCATCGGCCGCAAGCGCATGTTCATGATCGGCGCCGTGGCGGCCGGCATCTACAGCTTCATCTATTACGCCGGGCTGGGCAGCGGCTCGACGACGATCATCTTCATCGTCATAGCCCTCTCCCTCATCCCGCACGGGCTGCAATACGGCTCGGAGGCCGCCCTCATCACCGAGAGCTTCACCGCCCGGCTGCGCTACAGCGGCTCCTCGATCGGCTATCAGCTCGCCTCCCTTCTCGGCGGCGGTCCCACGCCGGTGATCGCAGGGGTGCTCCTGATCAAAGACCAGAGCGGCTATCTGATCGCCTGCTACCTTGCCCTCTGCTCGGTGATCAGCGTGATCGCGGCCCTGACCTTGAAGGAGGGCCGCCTGCGCGACATCGCCGTCGAGTACGATCAGGTGCCGGACAAGGCATAAACATCCACCGAGCGGCGCTCGCGCGCCTGATCGAGTTTACGCAGCGCAAGGAGATCGCCATGGCCGATTGGCCGCTTCGCGACAAGATCTGCATGGTCGGCATCGGCACCACCGCCTACGGCTCCTTCCCCGAGACCGATTCCTACGGTCTCGGGGCGGAGGCGTTAGCTAAGGCGGTGGCGGACGCCGGCCTCACCTACGACGACATCGACGGCCTCATCGTCAACCGCATCCCTTCCTATGACCGCTTCGCCGAGATCGTCGGGCTCAATCCGCGCTTCACGCTGCTGACGGAGACGCCCGGGCGCTTCTCCGCCATCTCGCTGATGATCGCGGCCCAGGTGCTGGCCGCCGGCGAGGCGAGCACCATCGCCCTCGTCTACGGCAACAACGGCCGCTCGCAGCGCATGATGTACGGCGGCGGTGCCGGCACCTGGGCGCCCTGGGGCATGACCTCCCCCGGTGCCATCCACGCCATGATGTACCGCCGCCACATGCATCTCTACGGCAGCACCTCGGAGCAGCTCGCCCACATCGCCGTCGCCTTCCGCAAGCATGCAGGGCTCAACCCCAACGCGGTGATGCGCAAGCCCATCACCATCGCGGAGCACCAGGCCTCGCGCTTCATCTGCGAGCCGCTGCACCTTTTCGACTACTGCCTCGTCAACGACGGCGCCGTGGCCTGGATCATGACCACGGCCGAGCGCGCCAAGGACCTCAGGCGCCCGCCCGTCTACTTGAGCGGCTTCGCGCGCCAGGACACGCTGGTGGAGAGCTCGACCCCCGACCCCGAGCTCTGGTATCCGGCGCTGCAGCGCGTGGCAGCACAGGTCTACGACCGCGCCGGCATCGCGCGCGACGCCGTCGACGGGCTGATGATCTACGACAACTTCACGCCCACGGTCGTCTTCTCGCTCGAGGGCATGGGCTTCTGCCCGCGCGGCCAGGGCGGAGAGTTCGTCCGCGACGGCACGCTCGAGCTCGGCCGCGGCCGCTTGCCGACCAACACCAGCGGCGGCCATCATTCCGAATCCTACATGCAGGGCTGGGCGCTGATCGCCGAGGCGGTGCGCCAGCTGCGCCGGGACGAATGCGGGGAGCGCCAGATCCCCGATTGCGACGTCGTACAATACATCTGCGCCACCAACTGCGCCACCTCGATCATTTTCCGGAGATAGACGATGGCGAGCCCAACGGCCTATCGCAAGCCCCTTCCCACCATCGACGTCTGGAACAAGCCCTTCTGGGACGCCTGCCGCGAGCATCGCTTCATCGCCCAGAAGGACAACCGCTCCGGCCACGTATGGTTTCCGCCGGGGCCCGTCTGCCCCACCAACCGCTCGAGCGATTGGCGCTGGGTCGATCTCTCGGGACGGGGAACGGTATGGTCCTGGGTGGTCTTCCACCAGAAATATTACGACGGCTTCGAGAGCGAGATGCCCTACAACGTCGCCACCGTCGAGCTCGACGAGGGTCCCCGCATCATGACCAACATCGTCAACACGACGAACGACAAGCTCCGCATCGGCATGCGCGTCGGCGTCACCTTTCGCGACGTCGACGACCGCATCGCCATCCCGCTCTTCCAACCCATCGCGGAGGGCGGCACGTGAACAAGACGGAAAACGCCGATCTCGTCATACTCGAGGATCGCGGCGCCTACGCCTACCTCCGCATCAACCGGCCCGACAAGCGCAACGCGATGAGCAGTGCTGCGCGCAAGGCGCTCGGCGCGCGGCTCGAGGAAATACACGGCGTCCACAAGGTCGCCGTCATCACCGGCACGGGTGCCAGCTTCTGCAGCGGCATCGATCTCAAGGAGATGGGGGCGGCCAAGAGCGCGCGCGAGCGCGAGCTCGGCGCGCGCGAATGGATCGACGCGCTCCTCGCGATCCGGCGCCATCCCGCCATCTTCATCGCCGCGGTCAACGGCTTCGCGCTCGGCGGCGGCATCTCGCTCATCAACGTCGCCGATCTCGCCATCGCCGCCAACGAGGCCGAGATCGGCATGCCCGAGATGGGCTTCAGCACCTATCCCGGCATGGCGGGGCCCTCGACCCAGCTCATGCTGCCGCGCAAGCGCGCGGCTTGGATGGTGCTGACCGCGCGCCGCCTCGACGGCGCCACCGCCGAGCGCTGGGGTCTCGTCAATCTAAGCGTGCCGTTGAGCGAGCTCGAGCGCGAGGCGGACGCGCTCGCGCGTCACATCGCCCAGTTCGACGCGACCGCGCTTGCCGAGAGCAAGCGCGCGCTCGAGGCCATTCCCGCGCGCATCGCCGACTGGCCGAGCGCCTTCGATTACGGTACTGCGGTCAATGCCACGATCCGCGCCAAGACCGCCGCCCAAGGCGAAGGGCTCGCGCGCTTCGCCAAGGGCGAGCACAATCCCGGCCAGGGCGCCAAGCGGTGATGCGGCCGCTCGAGGGCTTCACGATCCTCGAGGCCAGTGCCGAGGATTGCGCGCTCGGCATCAGGCTGGCGATCGCCCTTGCCGGCCGCATCGCGGCGGACCTGGGCGCCGAGGTCGTCAAGATCGAGCCGCCCGAGGGCGATCCGGTGCGGCGCGTGCCCCCCTTGCTCGGTAATGGCGAGAGCGCCCTCTTCGTCTTTCTCAATGCCGGCAAGCGCTCGGTGGTGCTGCCGTCCGGGACCGCCGGCGGCAAGGCGGCGTTCGGCCAGCTGCTCGCGGCGGCGCACGCCGTCATCGCCGACGCAGCACTCGCAGGCACCTGCGAGCTCGAAAGCGCGCTCGGGGCGGGGCTGCCGGCGCGGGTGCGGCGCGTGGCCGCCATCCTCTCGCTCCTCGCTCCGCCGGCCCCGCCCGAGCTCAAGGCGAGCGAGTTCACCGTGCTCGCACTCGGCGGCATGCTCGATCTCGTGGGCGAAGCGGAGCGCGCCCCGCTCCGCCTCGGCGGACACCAGGCAGCCTATGCGGCGGGCC
>DATEQI010000568.1:0-4010 GCA_035272805.1 Alphaproteobacteria bacterium
CCATGCCCTTGCGCACCATCGCGCGCTGCTTGCGCGGTATCGCCTTGAGGTTGGCCTCGACGGCGGCGGCGAGCGGACGGCGGAAGGTGACGTAGAGCCCGCCCTTGCGGGGCCAATCCTGGTGAAGGGGCGCGATCGTGCGATATTCGAGATAGCGCGCATTGAGCTGCCCCATGATGCGGAGCGCCTCGGCGTCGAGTGCCAAGAGTGCGGCCTCGCTCTCGGCGAGCGGGCCGCCATAGACGCAGAAGGCATTCGCGATCAGGGCATTGCCGAAAAGCCGGCTCCTCACATGGGTGAGCGGAAGGACGCCCACGATGCGACCCGCCTGCCGCGCCGCGAGATAATAGGTCGCATGTCCGAAGGCGCGCTCGATGACGCGTTTCCATCCGGCGAGGTGGAAGAAGGTACCGCGCGGGGCTGCGCGCACGTATTCGTCCCAGCTACGCTCGTCTCCGGCGGCGAGACGCTCCACGCCGAGCGACGCTGTGCCGGCGCGCGCCGCAGCGGATGGCGCGAGGTCATGCCCCGCGGTCGCCAAGGAACACCCTATCCAAGCGGTCCCACGCGAATTCGCGCAGCAGCCGCTCGAGACGATTTTCCATGCGGGCAAGATTGAGGTAATGCCGCAATCTCGACTTCAAGGGCGCCTGGCGGTGGCGCGGCTGGGCGGGATCGATCTCCCAGGGATGGCAATAGAACACGCAAGGCAGCTTGTCCCGTCGATTGACCCGCCGCATCAGCCAGCGAGATGCCGGGTAAGGCAGCAGGCGAAAATAGCCGCCCCCGGCGCAGGGCAGGTTGCGCCCGAAGAGCCGGACCGTCGTCAGCGGAATTTCCACGAGCGATGTGCGCGAAGGGAGGAACGGCATGCGCGGCGCCGTGCGCATGCCGTAGAGGTCGTGGGCGATCGGATAGACGCTCGAGCTATAGGCGTAGCCCTCCTCCGCCAACACGTCGAACGCCCACCAGTTGGCGGCACCGATCGAGAAGGTGGCGGCGCGGTAGCCGCGCACCCCAACCCCTCCCAAGTCCTCGAGCAGCGCCTTGGTCTTGCGCACGTCCGAACGGAACGCGTCCGTGTCCTGGCGATCGGCGCGCACATGCTCGTCGCCGTGGCTGGCGAGCTCGTGCCCTTCCGCGACGATTCTCCGCACCAGCGCGGGATGTCGCCGCGCCACCCATCCGAGCGTGAAAAAGGTCCCCTGCACCTTGTGTCTGGCAAAGAGATCGAGAAGGCGCTCGGTATTGCGCTCGACCCTTCCCGGCATGGAATCCCACCCGTCGCGGGGGATCGCCTCGGCGAAAGCCTCGACCTGAAAATAATCCTCGACGTCGACGGTCAGCGCATTCACGAGCCGGCCGTCCCGGCGGGCATAGGGCGCCGCATGCAAGGGTCTAGCAGGGGCCTCGGCCGCCGCGACGCTCACGCCCGCCTCGAGGTCCCGGCCCCCGTGAGAAGGCTCACGGCTTGCCTCGCTCGATGAAGGTGGCCACGAGCGCCATGGCGCGCCTGATGAACTGATCCTGGGCCCGCACGGTGCGCTCGATCACATCGATCCGGCGCAGGAGCTGATCGTCGGAATCGTGCGAATTCGCGGTTTGCGCCGAGAGCGAAGGTGGTGCTGGCAACGCTGCGGAGGCGTCCTTCGCCTGGTTGAGCTCGCGTCCCTGCTCCTCCGCCACCTTGATCACCGCGTCCGTGTCGATGACGTGACGCTCCTCGAGGAAGCCGAAGAGCATCAGGCGCGAGCAGAGCGTGTTGACGCGGCGGGGGATTCCGGCGGTGAAGCGGAAAATCTCCTCGAAGCCGCCTTCGGCGAAATCGGGATCCTGCTTCCAGCCGACCATCTTGAGCCGATGCTCGATGTAGCTCTTGGTCTCGCCCTGATTGAGCGGGCCCAGGTGATAGGAGGCGACTACGCGCTGGCGCAGCTGCTCGAGCGCAGGATCGGAAAGGGTCTGGCGGAATTGCGGCTGGCCGAGGAGGACGCACTGCAGTGCGACCTTGCCGTCGATGAGAATGTTCGACAGCATGCGCAGCTCCTCCAGCACCTTGAAGGTAAGGCCCTGGGCCTCGTCGACGAGCAGGATCGTGCGTTTTCCTTGCGCCAGATTGCGCGCCAGCAGGCCTTCGATGCGCTTGTAGAGCGAGGCCTTGTCGATCCCCTCCTCTAAGACCCCGAACGCTGCGGCGACCAGGCGAAGCATGTCGTCCGCATTGACCTGCGTCGTCACCACCGTGGCGGTAGCATAGCCGTGGGGGTCGATCGTGCTGATCAGATGCTCGACCAGCATCGTCTTGCCCGCGCCGACGTCGCCGGTGATGATGACGAATCCCTCGCCCTGGTGCAGCCCATAGGTGAGATGCGCCATCGCGCGATTGTGCTCGCTGCTGGGAAAGAAGAAGCGGGCGTCGGGCGTGAGTTGGAAGGGCAGCCCGCTCAGGGCGTAATATTCGGCGTACATCCTTGGCCTCAAAAGGTCTGGCGCAGGCTCAGCGTAATCGCGTTTTGCAGAAAACCGTCGCTGTGAACGCTGCTGGTACGCAAGATGAAGTCATACCGGACGGAGCCCCTCAAACTCTCGGTGAACGAGTAATCGTACTGCATTCCCGCATTCGCGGTGCCGACCCGGTTCACCGTCTCCCGCGAATAGCCGAGCGTGAGGCTCGTGTCGGATTGGTCGGAGAACTCGTGATTCCAGGTCGCGTAGCCGCTCAGGAGCGTGTCATTCGGCTGGAGATGCAGAAGCGAGTCGCGTATCTCGTAGTCGAGAAGCGCCGAATAGCGATCGAGCCCGATGCTGTTCTCGATGCCCGCTGTGAGCGCCTTGGAATGGAAGATGTCGTTTTGCAGGGGGAAATTCGGATTGATGACGGGCGTGTTGAGCGGAAGGGTGCCCTCCGCGCTCAACCCTTGCGCGACCGCCGATTGAGTGGTTTCCACCGAATCGCTATAGGAGGCGAAGAGCGAGGTGATGGGGGTGATGTCGTAGCGGGCGCTGCCGTTGAAGCCGAGGAAGCCGTCGCGCTTGCCGTAGAGCAGCGTGAGGTACGAGGTCGGATCCGGATGCACCTCGCCGCCGATGTTCCAGGTGGCGCCGGTGTAGCTGATGCTCGAGCTCTGGGGGAAAACGAGCCTCTCGTAGCCGCCTTCCGCGATCAGGGTATAGACCCTGGAGAGTGCGTATTTGGTCTGCAGCACCTCGCTCAGCCGCGAGAAGGTGAGAAGCTGACCCGAGTTGTCGGAATAGGTTCCGCTCGTCACGAGCTGGGCGTTGAGACGCTCGAGCTCGTCGCCGGTGCCGATGGAGAAATGCCCGTCGTGCTCGATGGAGTTGGACAAGCCCGCGCCGAAGGCGCTCGCGCCGGTGTTGCCCGAATAGTTCTCCTGCGTGAATTGATAGAGGAAATCGGCCTGGGCGGCGCCGCCGAAGCGCTCCTGCACGTGGGGCGCCACCGAATAGACGATCGCCTGGGTCCGCTGGCTGTTCGGGATAAACGTCGAGCTCGTCGTTCCGCGTGCGCCTTCGATCGATTCGTCGCTCACCGAGGCGCGCGAGTCGATCGAGAACACGTCGGGGACGAAGATTCCCGTGCCGCTGAAGGAGAGGTTTTGGTCGATGCGGTTCTCGTCGGGGGCCCATACGTTGCGCCGGATGGCGGGCGCATAGTCGAGATTGAGCTTCAGCTTCTGCGTATCGCCGGTGATGTTGATGCCCGGCGTGATCACCGAGACGAGATCGCCCGTGCGGTGAGATGCGCTCTGCCGGACGTTGTCGGTAATGATCTCGTCGATCTCGAGCCGGGGGACGATGAGCCAGGCGCGTGGGCCCCAAGCCGGCTGCGGGCAGTTCGGCGAGGTTATATCGGCCGAGCCGTTTGAAACCGGCGTTTCCGAGCTGCTCGCCAGCAGCGCTGCGAGGGCGCTGTCGGTGCTGAGCGGCTGATAGCCGCTGTCCGCGACCCTGCGGGCGCCGCGCGTGTTATAGGGGCCGGAAGGCGATAG
>DATEQI010000569.1:0-3659 GCA_035272805.1 Alphaproteobacteria bacterium
CTCACGTAAGGGCGGGAATAGACGGGCGCGCGCTTGACGAGGGGGGCAAGCGGGATGTCGCAAGCGATGGCCCCCGCCATTCTGAGCACGAGCCGTCCGCTCTGGGTGAGGCGGCCGATCACCGCGAAGTCGAGCTCCCATTTGTCGAAGACCGCGCGCGCGGTCTCTTGGCACCCCGGCTTCAGCACCAGGAGCATGCGCTCCTGGCTCTCGGAGAGCATGATCTCGTAAGGCGTCATGCCCGCCTCGCGCACCGGCACGCGGTCGAGCTCGAGCTCGATGCCCACCCCGCCCTTGGAGGCCATCTCGACCGAGGAGGAGGTGAGGCCTGCGGCCCCCATGTCCTGAATGGCGACGATCGCGTCGGTCTCCATGAGCTCGAGGCAGGCCTCGAGGAGAAGCTTCTCGGTGAAGGGATCGCCAACCTGCACGGTCGGCCGCTTCTCCTCCGAGCGCTCGTCGAACTCGGCGGATGCCATGGTGGCGCCGTGGATGCCGTCGCGCCCGGTCTTGGAGCCGACGTAGACGACCGGGTTGCCGACGCCGGCCGCGGCCGAATAGAAGATGCGGTCCGCGGCTGCTAACCCGACCGTCATCGCGTTGACCAGGATGTTGCCGTTATAGGCGGGATGAAAATTGCACTCCCCGCCCACGGTCGGGATGCCGACGCAATTGCCGTAGCCCCCGATGCCGGCGACCACGCCTGCGACGAGGTGGCGCGTCTTGGGGTGCTCGGGGGCGCCGAAGCGGAGCGCGTTCAGGTTGGCGATCGGCCGCGCGCCCATGGTGAAGACGTCGCGGAGGATGCCGCCCACGCCGGTCGCGGCCCCTTGATACGGCTCGATGAAGGAAGGGTGATTGTGGCTCTCCATCTTGAAGACGACCGCCTGGCCGTCGCCGATCGAGACGACGCCGGCGTTCTCGCCGGGCCCGCAGATCACCTGCGGCCCGTTGGTCGGCAGCTTCTTGAGCCAGACCTTGGAGGATTTATAGGAGCAGTGCTCGCTCCACATGACCGAGAAGATGCCGAGCTCGGTCAGGCTCGGCTGGCGCCCGAGGGACTCGAGCACGATGGCGTATTCCTCCTCCTTGAGCCCGTGCCGGGCGACGACCTCAGGGGTGATCTCGGGCTCGCTCCGGCCGGCACTGCCGGTCGCAGGTGCGCTCACGAGAGCGCCTCTGCGAGAGCCTCGAAAAGGGGCCTGCCGTCGGTACCGCCGAGGGCGGGATCGGCCAGGCGCTCGGGATGCGGCATCAGGCCGAGGATGGTCTTCTGCTCGTTGAAGATGCCCGCGATGTTGCGCGCGGCACCATTGGGATTCGCCGCGGCCGTCACCTCGCCCGTCTCGCTGCAGTAGCGGAAGGCGATCTGGCCGCCGTCCTCGAGGCGCTCGAGCGTCCCCTCATCGGCGTAATAGTTGCCCTCGTGATGGGCGACCGGCATGCGCAACGCCTGGCCCGCCTCGTACTTGTTGGTGAAGATGCTCTGGCTCGTCTCGACCCTCAAAAAGACGTCCTTGGAGACGAACTTGAGGCCGGCGTTCTGCAGGAAGGCGCCCGGCAGGAGGCCGGCCTCGGTCAGCACCTGGAAGCCGTTGCAGATGCCGAGGATCGGCGTGCCTCGGTCCGCGCGCCGGCGCACCTCGTACATGACCGGCGAGTGCGCCGCCATCGCGCCCGCGCGCAGGTAATCGCCGAAGGCGAAGCCGCCGGGGATGACGATGAGGTCGACCTTGGGCAGCTCGGTGCTCTTGTGCCAGACCATGACCGGGGCGATGCCCGGCGTGCGCTCGAGCGCCTCCTTGACGTCGCGATCGCAGTTCGAGGCGGGAAAGACGATGACGGCGGCTTTCATGGCCATCTCACCCGGGAAACCCTCGTCATTGCGAGCCGTAGGCGAAGCAATCCAGAATCCTTGATGCGGAAGTTTTGCTGGATTGCTTCGCTGCGCTCGCAATGACGGTAGGGGGCACTACGGCACCAGCTCGATCGCATAGTTCTCGATCACGGTGTTGGCGAGGAGCTTCTTGCACATGGCGTCGACCGCGGCCTTGGCCTTGTCGCGGTCGCCCTCGGCGAGCTCGATCTCGATGTACTTGCCCTGGCGCACGTCGCCGATACCGGCAAAGCCGAGGGAGGCAAGCGCGTGCGCGATCGCCTTTCCTTGCGGATCGAGGACGCCGCTCTTGAGCGTGATATGGACCTTTGCCTTCACCTTAATGCCGACTCTCGAACTATCGAGCGTCACCCCCACCCCACCCTCCCCCTTCAAGGGGGAGGGGGAAGATTTTTGCAGCGCTCGCATATCCCCTCCCCCCTTGAGGGGGAGGGTAGGGAGGGGGGTGCGCTCACTGCATGACGGCCGGGCCCTTGAGATCGGCGGGGCCGGCCTCGGGCATGATGCCGAGGCGCCGCGCCACCTCCTGGTAGGCCTCGGCGACCTGGCCGAGATCGCGCCGGAAGCGGTCCTTGTCGAGCTTCTCGTTCGTTTTGATGTCCCAGAGGCGGCAGCTGTCGGGCGTGATCTCGTCGGCCAGCACGATGCGCATGTCGTCGCCGTTCCACAGCCGGCCGAACTCGACCTTGAGGTCGACGAGGCGGATGCCGACGCCGAGAAAGAGTCCGGAGAGAAAGTCGTTGATCCGCAAGACGAGCGACATGATCTCGTCGAGATCCTGCGGCGTCGCCCAGGCGAAGGCGGTGATGTGCTCCTCGCTCACGATGGGATTGGCGAGCTCGCCGTTCTTGTAATAATACTCGACGATCGAGCGCGGCAGCGCCGTGCCCTCGGCGATGCCGAAGCGCTCGGAGAACGAGCCGGCGGCCACGTTGCGCACCACCACCTCGAGCGGGATGATCTCGACCTCGCGCACGAGCTGCTCGCGCATGTTGAGCCGGCGCAGGAAGTGGGTCGGCACGCCGATCTCGCCGAGCCGCGTCATGAGATACTCGGAAATGCGGTTGTTGAGGACGCCCTTGCCGGTGATCACGCCGCGCTTGCGCGCGTTGAATGCGCTCGCGTCGTCCTTGAAATACTGCACGATGGTGCCCGGCTCGGGGCCCTCGTAGAGCACCTTCGCCTCGCCTTCGTAAATGCGCTTGCGTCTGGACATGAATGAACTCGCTCTCGAGCGCCGGCGTGGAGCGGGCGACGCCCGGGATCGCCCGACCCGGCCGGGGGCGGAAATCCGCCATTCGTGACGCACGGCACGCCTCGCACGGCCTCATATAGCAACAAGGCCCACGCAACACAATGACAAGCGCTTGATGAACCTATCACGAATATTCAAAGAACAATCGGCAGAAAGGGGGCCTCGCCCGGGCGGCCATTGGCAAAGAGCCAACGCGGCCGAACCCCAGCCCGGTCACGGGAGGGGAGGGCCATGAGCGAGCTCGATGAGGTGCCGAAGCCGCGCTCGGTCACCACGCACATGGCGTTCTCGTGGGCATTCTCGTGGGCGTTCTCGAGGGCGTTCTCGTGGCTGTTTTCCTCGTCGTCTTGTCCCCGGCTCGCGAGGAGCGCCTGCCAGGCCGTCCACTCGCCACGCTCGGGGTCGGGGACGGCTGCGCCCTCGAAGCGGGGCAGGTTCACGCGGATGCGCGCGCTCTCGCGGTCGTTGCGGTCATGCGCGGTGATCATGGAATAGCCGGGAGCGAGG
>DATEQI010000570.1:0-2249 GCA_035272805.1 Alphaproteobacteria bacterium
GGGCTATACGCTCCGCACCGAGGCCGAGCTTGCGCAGCAGCGCAAGACCTGGAACTCCGATCCGAAGTATGTGAGCGAGGAGGAGCAGGCGGCGTATTTCCGCAAGTCGGACGTGCGCGTCATCCTCGATTTCGGCTTCGACAAGCACCTGCCGCTCGACGAGGCGGCCGAGCTCCACGATTACGGTTTTGAGACCCAGCGCAAATATTCCGACGTCATCCTCGGCAACTGGGTGCACATCGATCCCAAGACCGGCCCCGAGGGGGTGAGGGAGTTGCGCCGCTGCCGCGACGCCAAGGCGGGCTTCCTCGGCTTTGCCGTCTCCGGCAGCGGCTCGGGACCGGCGAGCGATCCGATGTGGGAGCCCTATTACAAGCTCTGCATCGAGGCGGGAATTCCGGCGCTCATTTTCGTGGGCACCACGGGCTCGGGAGCGGGCCTCCCGGGCGGCAACGGCATCCTCCTCGAGCATTGCCATCCGCGCTACCTCGACCAGGTGGCGGCGCGCCACCCCGAGCTCACTATCGTGGCCGCGCGCCCCGGCTGGCCGTGGCAGACCGAGACCCTCGCGGTCCTCATGCACAAGCGGAACATCTGGTACGAGCTCCACGGCTGGTCGCCCAAATACCACACGCCCGACCTCAAGCACGAGATCTCGCGTCGGCTCAAGGACCGCATCATGTTCGGCGCCGACTATCCGCTCTTTACCTACGAGCGCCTGCTGGCGGAGTGGAAGGCGGAGGGTTATGCCGAGGACATCCTCGCGCGCGTCTTCACCAAGAACGCTGAGGCCTTCCTCGCCTCGCTCCATCGTTAGAGCATTTTCTGGGTAAGTGAACACAGCGTTCCCCCTCACCCTGCCCTCTCCCCCTGCAGGGTTGGCGAGGCGAAGCCGAGCCTTACCCGGAGCTGGGTGAGGGGGTGATGATTCCACTCAAAGTAAAACTGCTCTCGCCGTCGTGGCCGGGACAAGCCGGGTTACGACGAATTATTTCGCTCTCGTCTCATTCGTATTCCTTGAGGATGTCGCTCGGGTGCTGCGGCGCCCAGCGCAACGGCAGCCAATGGCCGTTGAGCACCACCATCGGCTGCAGGAGGAAGTTGCCGATGTGGTACTTCGCGGTGAAGGTGCGCGGCGAGGCGATCGAGCTCACGCGATAGTCCTTGAGCGTCTCGAGCGCTGCGATGAATTTATCGGTGTCGAGGTCCTTGCCGGCGCGTTTCAGCCCCTCGGCCACGGCGTACATGTCGGTGTAGCCCAGCAGATCGAAATTGTTGGGCCGGCCGGCCGGCATGTTGGGGTAGGCCGCGCGCCAGGCCGCCTCCCATTTGACCATGTCGGGCTCCTTCGAGCCGAAGTAATGGGGCACGTTGAGCATGGCGGTGAAGCCTTCGGCCGCGAACTTGGCATTCACGGGGAAGCCGCGGTCGAGCATGGTGCCGCCGCCGAAGAGCGCAGACGTGAGGCCGAGCTCGCGCGCTTGGCGCACGATGATGGCTCCCTCGGCCGGATTTGCCGAGATCGCCAGCACCTCGGGCTCGGCCTTCTTGATCTCGAGGAGCTGCGGCGTGAAGTCCTTGTCGCCGATGTTGAACTCCTGCCGGGTCAGCGGCGTTGTGTCCCACCACGCCTTGAGGAGACGGGTCAGCGCGTCCGCCTCGTTCTTGGCGTACTCGTCGCGGCCGCTCAGGATCGCGATCTTGCCGGCCTGCAAGAACTGCGTGACGAACTCGCTGTAGACCTCGCCGTAGCGGGCCGCCTCGTTGGTGCCGCCGCGGAACAGGTACTTGTTGAAGGGGTGCGTCACCTGGGGTGCTGACGCGATCGACACGTACATGACGATCTGGTGCTCCTTGACGAAGTCGATGGTGCCGACGGTCGAATTGCTGCCGGCGACGCTGAAGATCATGAACACCTTGTCCTCGTCGACGAGCTTCTTGGCCGCCGCGAGCGCGCGGGCCGGCGAAAAGGCGTCGTCCTCGAAGAGGACCTCGAGCTTGCGCCCGTTGATTCCGCCCGCCTCGTTGATCTCCTTGACCGCCAGGTTCATGCCGTCCCGCCCGCCCAAGCCGATGAAGGCGGCCGCACCGGTGATCGGGCCGTAAGCGCCGATGAGGATGGTACCGTCCGTGACCCCTTGGGCAGCTTCGGCTGTGGACGCGGCGAAGAGGGCCGTGAGTGCGCCGCAGGCTAAAATGACTCTCGCGAGATACCGAAACATGCGTGATCTCCCTACCCGTTGTTGTTG
>DATEQI010000571.1:0-5496 GCA_035272805.1 Alphaproteobacteria bacterium
TTGCTCGAAGGCTCGCGTTCGCCTACTTCATGACGACCGAAAACCCGTCGCAATAGCCTCTCTCTCCCCATAAGATCGGAAATCATCATCCCGACGCCGCCGGTGCCATGACCGAAGCAGCATCACGACCTCATCCTCAGCCGCAGCGCGCAGCGCTCCGCGTCGCCATCGGCGGCTTCGGTGCGATCGGGTCGGCCGTCGCCCGGCGCCTCGATGCGGGCATCGAGGGCTTGCGCCTCACGGCCGTCTCCGCGCGCGACCGGGAGAAGGCGAAAGAGCGCATGGCCGGCTTCAGCAACCGCGTCCCCGTGATCCCGCTCGGAGAGCTCGCGGCCACAGCGGATGTGGTGCTCGAATGCGCTCCGGCCGCCGTGTTCCTCGAGGTGGCGCGGCCGGCGCTCGAGGCCGGGCGCATCTTCATGCCGCTCTCCGTCGGCGCGCTCCTCTCGCATCCCGAGCTCGTCGAGCTCGCGCGCGCGCGCGGCGGGCGCATCCTCGTGCCGACGGGTGCGCTCATCGGCCTCGATGCCGTGCGTGCGGCGGCCGAAGGCGAGATCCGCTCGGCCCGCATGGTGACGCGCAAGCCGCCACGAGGCCTCGAGGGAGCACCCTATCTCGTCGAGCGCGGCATCTCGCTCGACCGGCTCAACGGCCCGCTCAAGGTCTTCGACGGGAGCGCGCGCGAGGGGGCGCGAGGCTTCCCGGCGAACGTCAACGTGGCCGCGGCGTTGAGCCTCGCCGGCATCGGCCCCGACGAGACCAGGCTCGAGATCTGGGCTGATCCGGGCCTCAGCCGCAACATCCACCGCATCGAGGTGGAGGCGGATAGCGCCCGCTTCTCGATGGAGATCGAGAACGTGCCCTCCGAGGAGAACCCGCGCACCGGGCGCATCACGGCCTTGAGCGCCATCGCCGCACTCCGCGGCCTCGTGAGCCCGCTCAAGGTGGGGACGTGATGGAGCGTGCACCATAATAAATCGAGCGTCACCCCCTCCCTACCCTCCCCCTTCAAGGGGGAGGGGGAATTTTCATGTCAGGCTATGCATTTCCCCTCCCCCCTTGAGGGGGAGGGCGGGGAGGGGGGTGTCTCGCACGCCGATGATTTCGAGCACTAGCTCCCCGCCAGCGCCGCGACTTCATCCGCCGAGAGGCGGATGCCGGCGGCCGCGAGATTCTCCTCGAAATGCGCGAGAGACGAGGTTCCGGGAATGGGAACCATGATCGGCGAGCGGTGCAGCAGCCACGCCAGCGCAATCTGGGAAGCGGAGGCATGGTGCCGCCGGCAGATTTCCTCGAGGTTTTTCCGCGTCCGCGCGAGCGCGCCTGCATCGAGGGGGTACCAGGGAATAAAAGCGAGTCCCTCGCGCGTACAGGCATCGACCACGGGGTCGTGGCTCCGGTCGCTCAGATTGTAGCGATTTTGCACGGACACGATCTTCGCCAGCTTCTGCGCCCGCGCGAGCTGTTGGACTGTCACGTTCGAAAGGCCGATGTGGCGGATCTTGCCTGCTTTTTGCAGCTCGACCAACGTGCCGACCGAGTCCTCGAGAGCGACCTTGGAATCGATCGTGTGGAGCTGATAGAGGTCGATGCGGTCGAGCTTCAGCCGCCTGAGACTGCCTTCGCACGCTTGGCGCAGATGGGCCGGACGGCAATCCGCGTCCCAGTGGTCGGCGCTGGGGCGAACGAGTCCGCCCTTTGTCGCGATCACCAGACCCTGTGGATAGGGATGCAATGCCTCGGCAATCAGCGCTTCGCTGGTCTCGGGTCCGTAGGAGTCGGCCGTATCGATGAAATCGACGCCGCGCTCGACGACGCGGCGCAGCAGTGCGACAGCCGCGGCACGGTCGGGCGGATAGCCCCAGATGCCTCGACCGGTGACGCGCATGGCCCCGAAGCCAAGTCGCTTCACCTTGAGATCGCCGCCAATGGTAATGGTCGTGGGGACCGGATTAGCTCCTACCATTGTCCGCCTCCCGTTTCGCGCGTTTGCATCACTCGCTCGCCTGCCGCGGCCGCAACTCCGCAATGCGCGCTCCGGGAGCGGGCTCGGCCTCGAGCGGCTGCGTCTTGTGAAAGTGCGTCAGGTCGATGATGCGCTGGCCGTCGGGCGCGCGGGCGAGAACGTCGACGAAGCGGCGGTTCCACAAAATCTGCTCCGCGGAGTAGGCGAAACGCGCATGCACCGTCTGGTTGAGCGTCTCGTCGATGCCGGCGAGGAGGACGACGATGACCGGCTCGCACTCGCGGAGCGAGTCGGGCGTCTCTCCGTAAAGCGGACTGGTCTCGTCGATCGGGTGAACGACCGTCCAGGAGAGTCCGAAGAAAGAGCTCTGGTGCCGCACGAGCTTGAGGTCGCGCTGGCGCTGCATCTCGCTCCCGTCGCCGCTCACCTCGCGGCGCAGGAGCGTCACGCGGACTTCGGCCTGGAGAATATTGTTGCGGCGCGCATTGGCCATCCGGAACATGAGCGCCGGCGCGCCGTCAAAGGGTGCGATGACGGCTACGTCGCTGAAGAGCACGCGCGCGCTCGGACGCGAGAAGCGGGTGAAGAGAAGGCCGGTGATCAAGGCGAACGACAGCAGGCCGACGACCGTCTCGGCGGTGACGACCAGGTTGGCGAACAATGTCGCGGGGGACAGAGAGCCGTAGCCGATGGTCGCCATCGTCTGGACGCTGAAGAAGAAGGCATCGGCGAAGCTGCCCGGCCGCGCATGGGCGATGCTGCCCGGCTCGGCGAGATAGAGGAGCGCGAAGAGAAGATTGATGACGATATAGGCGCCGGCCAGGAGCGCCAGGACCGCCCGCCAGGAGAGCGTCAGGAACCAGGCATAGAGGTCGCGGTGACGCGCCGCTTCCGTGCCGAGCCAGATCACGCCGGAGTTGCCGTCGGGCCCGCGGCTTTGCTTCGACGGGCGCCGCTTTCCGGCTTTAGCTCGCACCGGCTGTTCCCGAGCGCTCGATTTGCGCTTTGGCATCCTCATGCGTCCCTTCCGGCGCCGGCCGTCACGATACCCCGGCACTCGCCGAAGCCAATTGCGACGAAGCCCGGCCGCGCGCAATGGGCGCGCATGACGACTTCGTCGCCGTCCTCGAGAAAGCCGCGCGTCTCCCCGCCCGGCAGACTTATCGGCTCCTTGCCGCGCGAGGTGATCTCCAAAAGGCTTCCCCAGCTCTCCCTCGAGGGGCCCGAGACCGTGCCGCTGGCAATGAGGTCGCCGGGATTGAGATTGCAGCCGTTGACGGCATGGTGCGCGAGCATTTGCGCCACGGTCCAGTAAATATCGCGAAAATTGCCGCGGCTCAGCCGCTCTGGCGGAACGCCTGCCTGCCGCATGCGCGCCGTCGAGAGGAAGGCCTCGAGCGTCACATCGATGCCGCCCTCCTCCGCATCGCGCGCGGAGGCGAGATAGGCGAGCGGCGCAGGGTCGCCCGCCGGCCGCGCGAAGGCCGCGGTGCGGAAGGGCGCCAAGGCGTCCTCAGTGACGATCCAGGGCGAGATCGTAGTCGCGAAGCTCTTGCCGAGGAAGGGGCCGAGGGGCTGATACTCCCAGGCCTGGATGTCGCGCGCCGACCAGTCATTGAGGAGACAAAACCCGAAGATGTGCTCGGACGCCTCCGCGATCTCAACCGCTCGTCCGAGCGCATTGCCCGGGCCGACGAAAAAGCCGAGCTCGAGCTCGTAATCGAGGAAGCGGCTGGGCCCGAAGCGCGGCGCCTCCTCGCCCGGGCCCTTGGCCTGTCCCTGCGGCCGCCTGACCGGTGTGCCGCTCGGCACCACCGAGGAGGCGCGGCCGTGATATCCAACCGGCAGCCATTTGTAGTTCGGCAAAAGCGGGTTGTCCGGCCGCAGGATCCTGCCGACGTTGGTCGCATGGAAGACGGAGGCATAGAAGTCGGTGTAGTCGCCGATCGCGGCGGGCAAGAGGAGCTCTGAACCCGCCATCGGCACGAGGGCGGCTTCCGCGCTTTTGCGGCGCGCACCCTCGTCGTCGCCGCTTGCGGCGAGGAGCCGCGAGGCCGCACGGCGCAACGCCGAGGCGTGCGCGGGTCCGAGCGCCATCAGCCGGTTGAGCGTCGGCTCGCTCGCCGCAGCCGCCGCCTCGTCGGCTTTGCCTTGAAAAAGGCCCGCCCGCTGCACCGCCGCAAGGTCGAGGATGAACTCCCCGATGGCAATCCCGCCGCGCGGCCTCTCGCCCCCGGCGCGCCGGCGGAATATGCCGAGCGGGAGGTTCTGAATGGGGAAGTCGGCGCTCTCGCCGTTGGCCGAGGCGACCCAGCTCCGCCGCGCGGGATCATGCGTCTCGTCGAGTGCCGGCACGGCGCTCAGCCTTTGAACAGCTTCTTGAAGCCGAGCCAGACCGAATCGTAATCCTTCTGCAAGGCCTTGCTCTCCAGTGCCGCGCGCGTGGGGCGGATGACGAGGAAGGTCTCGAACATGAAGGCCAAGGTGTCGGCGATCTTATGCGGCTTGAGCTCGTCCGCACTCGCCCTCTCGAAGGTCGCCGCGTCCGGGCCGTGGCCGGACATGCAGTTGTGCAGCGAGGCGCCGCCCGGCTGGAACCCTTCGGCCTTGGCATCGTAGACGCCGCGCACGAGCCCCATGAATTCGCTCATGCAGTTGCGGTGGAACCAGGGCGGCCGGAAGCTGTGCTCCGCCACCGCCCAGCGCGGCGGAAAGACGACGAAATCGCAGTTGGCGGTGCCGGCGGTGCTCGTGGGCGAGGTAAGCACCGTGAAGATCGAGGGATCGGGATGGTCGAAGCTCACCGTTCCGATGGCATTGAAGTGCGCAAGATCGTACTTGTAAGGCGCGTAATTGCCATGCCAGGCGACCACGTCGAGCGGCGAGTGATCGAACTCCGACGCCCACAGATTGCCTTCGAACTTGGCGACGACCTCGGTCGGCTCGTCGCGGTCCTCGAAGGCGGCGGTGGGATAGAGGAAGTCGCGCGCATTGGCGAGGCCGTTGGCGCCGATGGGGCCGAGCTCGGGCAAGCGGAAGGCTGCGCCGTAATTCTCGCAGACATAGCCGCGCGCCTTGCCGTCCGGAAGCTCGACGCGGAACTTGACGCCGCGCGGAATGACGGCGATCTCGCCCGGCGCAACGCCGAGGATGCCGAGCTCGCTCGCCAGGCGAAGCCGCCCCCATCCGGGCACGATCAAGAGCTCGCCGTCGGCGTCGTAGAAGACGCGGGAGCGCATGGGGGCGGTCGCGCAATAAATGTGGATGCCGACGCCTGCGCGCGCGCTCACATCGCCGTTGCCGGCGATGGTGACGAGCCCGTCGACGAAGTCCGTCGCCGAGGCGGGGAAGGGGAGCGGGTCCCAGCGCAGCCGGTCGGGCGACGGCGCCACTTCGGTGAAGGGAGCGCTAAGCAGCCGCTCGTTGTCGATGCGGCGGAAGCTGCCGTGCATTGCCGCCGGGCGGATGCGATAGAGCCAGGAGCGTCGGTTCTGGGCCCGCGGTGCGGTGAAGGGCGTGCCGGAGATTTG
>DATEQI010000572.1:0-18650 GCA_035272805.1 Alphaproteobacteria bacterium
GCGAGAAGTTCTACCGCGAGCGGCTCATGCCCTACATGCGCCACACCGGGCCCTCGCTGAGCCCGTTCAACGCCTGGATCATGCTCAAGGGCCTCGAGACCCTGGGCCCGCGGGTCGAGCGCCACTCGGCGAATGCGCGCAAGGTCGCGGACTTCCTTGCCGGGGACAAGAGGGTGGCGCGCGTCCTCTTCCCCGGTCACAAGAGCCATCCGCAGTACCGCCTCGCGCGCCGGCAGATGGCGGGGCCGGGGACGATGGTGAGCTTCGAGATCAGGGGCGGCAAGCGGGGCGCTTTCCGCTTCCTCAACGCGCTCGAGGTCATCGACATCTCGAACAATCTGGGCGATGCCAAGTCGCTCATCACCCATCCCGCGACGACGACGCACCGCGCCGTCGGGCCCGAGGAGCGCGCGCGCATGGGGATCACGGACGGGCTCGTGCGCCTCTCGGTCGGCCTCGAGGACGCGGACGACCTCATCGAGGATCTCGCGCGCGGGCTCAAGGCGGCGGGCGCGTGAGGGACGCGGGGCCCAGCGCTCACGCGAGCTTCACCCAAGTGAGCTCGTGCTTGTTGTGGTGGAGATGCATGAGGCGGCTTCCGGGCACGGCGGCGAACGCGGCGGCCGTCGCGTGGTCCGTTTCGCCCTGAAACTTGAGCGTGCACAGGTAGCGCCGTGCTAAGCCCGAGGCAAGCCAGCCTTGCACGAGGCGCCAAAGGCGGCGCGGATAGCACACGATGTCGGAGAGGAGCCAATCGACGGCTCCCACCTCGGCAGGGGCCAGGGAAAAGGCGCTCGCCGCGCGATACTCGATGCCGGGAAGGGCCGCGATCCCGGGGTCGAGCGGCGCCTTGTCGACACTGAGGACATGGCAGCCGAGCTTGTGGAGCGCCCAACTCCAGCCCCCCGGGCTGGCGCCGAGGTCGAGGCAGCGCTCTCCGGCTCCGGGACGCACGCCCAGGAGCGTGAAGGCTTCCCACAGCTTGAGATAGGCGCGGTTGGGCGGACCCGTGCGGTCCTCGATGAATTCCACCTCGCCGTGGCGGAAGGGGCTCGAGCAGCGGGGACTCGCGAGGATTTTATTCTCGGCGAGAAGCGTCCACGAGCCGAGCGGCGCTTTGGGGAGCTCGCACGGAAACGGGACGGGCTTGGCCGAGACGTGGGGAAGCTGCTCCTGGATCAGCTTGGCGCGGCGATGAAGCTTGAAGTCATAGAGCGCCCAATTGCGCTGGATGGCGCGGAGCTTTAGCACCGCGTCCTTGATCGAGCCGATCTCGAGCTCGCGGGGCGCCAACCAGACGTTCTGGGCCCAGGCGGCGGGCCGCGGCGGTCCGGGGGCCAAGATGAGCCGGCCGTAGCGCTTCGTCACGGGACCGAGCTCGTGCTCGAGCTCGCGCTCGAAACCTTCGGCGGCGAGATAGCCGGTCTCCTCCATACCCTGCCTCCTCGAGATGAAGGATTGACCCATGCGCGGTGCCGGCTCAGGATTCGCGGGGCTCTCTGCGGAGAAGCAGGAGACGGCATGATCGAGGTCATCATCGAGCGCTGGACCCAGCGCGACGGGCACACCGACTTCATGTGGTCGATCTGGCATCACGGCAAGCGCGCCGCCATGGGCGAACCGCTCGCGAGCTCGAACGAGGCGGAGGCGCAAGCGCTTGACGCTTGCCGGCGCGCGTTCCGGCGCGAGCCGGATCGGGTGACGAGGCTCTGAGCGCGGGACGCAGCAAGACGTCCGCTCCCGCCGAGGGCGGGATGGGCGCTTGCCGGGCGCGGATCAGGATTTCAGGTCCGTCGGTCGGCCCGCCGTCCGGCCGCGAAAGGCGAACCGTCCAAGCAGAAACGCCGCGATCCAGGCCATGAGCCCGACCTCGCCGATGTCGACGAGAACGAAGCCCCAGCTCTCGCGGTACTCGCCGCTCGAGAGCGTGGCGGCGATGCCCGCGAGCACGATGAGGCACGCCTTGACCCAAACCGGCCGCAACACGCGGAAACGGGTCGCGAACGCGATCCCGAGGATGATGCCCGTACCGATCGGCAGTAGCTCGTCCATGGTCTCGATCCTTTCAGCGTCGTTTCTTGCGGGTGCTGCGCGCGCCGGCCGGCCTCTCTTGCTCTCTGCCCGCGGCGATCGAGCCTATGGCGCGCCACAGCGCCGCGCGCGCCGCCGCACCCTCGGGCCCGCGGATCTCGTTGGCGAAGGAGAGCGCGCCCAAGCTGTTCAACACATCGATTCCCGGGTCCCAGGGCGGAATGTGGATGACATGGCCGCCGACGAACACCGCCCCGCCGCCGTCCTGGATCACGCCATAGATGACCTGCGCGACGGCCTCGGGCGAAAGGCCGCTTGGCAGCTGCAGCACCTGCACCTGCACCTTGGCGGAGAAAAGCTCCTGCTGGCCGGTTCTCGTGTCTGTCCAGACGGTCGTGAAGAAGTCCGGGCCGCCCGCCAAGCCGAAATAATCGCCGATGAAGGTGAGGTTGGGATCGCCGTGCGAGAACGGCGGCTTAACCGTCGGATCCCATGGCTTGTCCGTGACGGTGACGGGATCGGAGAATTGGTCGCCCCCGGGCAAGGTCCCCGCAATCCGGACGTCGATGCGGGGGGCGCCGGGCCCTTTCTGTCCGTATTCATAGAAGGCGCAGCCGATCACGCCATTTCCGGCGACCGCGAGCTGCGGATGGAAATGCTGGAGCGGCCCCGGCGGGAAGTCGGGCAACAGCGGACTGCTGGCGCCGCCGCTGGGCCAGGAGGCTCCGCCGTCGGGAGAGGAGACCATGTAAATGCGAGCGACCCCGTCCCGGAAATCCGGCCAGGCGAGCACGACCTGCCCCGAGGCGTCGGCCGCGATCGTCACCATCGTGAGAACGCGGAAGTTGGCGCCCGGGAAGGTCGGGAAGCCGTCGATCTCCATGAGCCCCGCGGTCAGCGACTCGGCATCGGTCGCGACGGCCTTGAAGGGATCGAAGCTCTGACCGCCGTCGAGAGACCTGGTGTAGACGATGTTCGAGGTGTCCGGGAAGTTCCAGGCGACATGAATCGTTCCATCCGGTCCCACGGCGGTCGCGGGCGCGTACGTCTCGCCGTCGAGGCCGTTGCTGCCGGCAACCATGACGTCGCTGCCGGCCGGCGATGCGCCGACGCCCTGCCACGTTACGGCGTCGTCGCCGGAGCGCGCGAAGCGAAGCGGCGTGTCGGCGCCCCAGAATGCGTAGAGGGTGCCGGCGTGGGGGCTGGTCTGCTGCCAGTCGTCCGCGGCAATCCATCCCTTGTCGTCCGAGATGTCGCTGTGCACCACCGCTTCCCCCAGCCAGGTCGCGCCACCGTCGGGGGAGCGATAGGCCACCATGGCGAGGCAATTCATGGTCTCACCCGGGCCGGGCTGGCTGCCGGGAGCCAGTGCAATCGGCTCGGCCCAGAGATATGCGGCGGTGCCCTCGGCATCGTAGACCACATCGGGATCCACCAGCCAGGTGAACTCGGGATGGCCCGGGAAAGGCGGCAGCGGCACCTCTTGCCACGTCGTTCCGCCGTCGATGCTGTAGGAGATGCCGATCGTCGACATGTAGAGCGCCGGATTATAGAACTTCTTCGACGCGCAGATCATGTTCGACGGGGTCATCGGATTGACCGCCACCGCGGATTCGCTGCGGGCTTCGTTGGCCGAGCTGAAGGTTACCTGACGGTTCGCCAACGCCGTGAGATAGAGTCGCGAGAAGGACGGCATGGCTCATCCTTTCCCTGTCACGAGCAAATACAATATCATTCTCGTGGAAATTGCAACAACCGATGGCTGCAGCGCGCCCTGGCGGAACACGAGGTCCGGGCCGCACGCAACGTGCCGACGTCATCGGATATCCGCTTCGGCACTCGATCCGCGCGGCGATGCGAGGGGCCGCCCGGGAGCAAAGCTGCCGAAAGGGCCGAGGAACGACGGGTACTCGCAAAGAATGCGGTAAGCCGGCCCGCGAATGCGCGGGCTGCCGTCCCGCGCGGCTCAGCCGAGCTTCGGCACGGTCGCCTTGAAGCTCGCGCGTGCCGCCATCGCCTCGTTCCAGCGGGCGAGCGCCTTGTGGCCGGGGAGCGCCTTCTGCCCCTCGGGCACCATTCCCACGTAGAAAAGGATGGGGGCGAGGAGGAGATCGGCGAGACTGAGGCTGGGACCCGCGAGCCATGGCGAGTGCGCGAGAGCCGACTCGAGCACGCCGAGCTGATAGGCAAGATCGGGCACGGCAGACTTGATCACCGCCTCGTCGGTTGCGCGGTTGAAGATATTGGGGGCAAAGCGCTCGATCACGATCTTCCCGATCATGGTGGGATAGACATAGCTGCCGATGGCGCTCAGCCACTGGGCCATGCGCGCGCGCTCCGCAGCCTGTGCGGGCTGAAGGGCGGGGCCGGGAAAGGCCTCGTCGACATAGCGGATGATCGCCTCCGTCTCGAACAGCACGAGATCGCCGTGGCGCAGCGCCGGCACTTTGGCGAAGGGATGGAGCTTGCGATAGGCCTCGCCCTTGAAATCAGCACTCTCGAGCGTATAGGCGACGCCTTTTTCCTCGCACGCCATGCGCGCAGTGCGCACATAGGTGCTTTGGGGGAAGCCGTAAAGGGTTAGTGCGGTCACGGCAGGTCGAACCTCTCGTCTGTGGCGGTCATGCCGATCTTGCCGACGAGGAAAGGCACGAGCGACTGCGTTGCGGCGAAGGAGTCGGGCCGGCGCATCTCGCCGCTGGCACTCCCCTGCCAGAGGCGACGCGCGGCGCGTTGATCCGACAGCATCATGGAGAGATGCACCCGGCGCGGCGACGGCGCCCCGGTCGCAGCCGAGCCCGTGGCGGTCTCGCCGCCGAAGAGGCTCTGATTGAGGGGGGTGAGGACGCCCATGCTCTCTGCTTGTTCGCTGTTCGGCACCGCGCTCTCGAGCGCCTTCGCCCCGTTGGTCTGCTCGCCGACCCGGCTGCCGGTCACCTCGGTCGCATAGAACTCGAGGAGGAGCGGGGCTTTATCCGAGACGACGTAGCCGCGGCTGCGCAGCGAGGCCTCGATCGCGGTCTTGAGGCGCTGGTACTGGTCGGTATCCTGCGCGGGTACCACCGAGATCGCCGAGCCCGGCGCGAGCGTCGCGTAGGCTCGAGCGGTCACCGAGCCGGTCGGTTGGGCGGACGCCGTCTGGGCCCAGACCAAGGGCGCGGTCAGGACCAGAAACGCAGCCGCGAGCGCGTGGAATTTCCCCATTCTCTCCCTCCTCGAAGTCGGCCGCGCGCGCGCCTCGTCGCGGCGAGCCCACCAGGACATAAAGTAATGAATGCCAAACGCGAGCGCCACCCCCATCCTGGGCTCGGCCGCCTCCTCCCGAGGCGACGATAGTCCTACGCGGCACCCTGCCTCAGGCCTGCGAGGTCGGCAGCACGAGGAGCTGAGCGATCACCACGTGGGACGGCTGCTCGAGCGCGAAGACGACCGCGCGCACCACATCGTCCGCCGTGAGCAGGGTTTCGAACGAAGCGTAGAAGCGCTCCGCCGCGGCCTCGTCGCCGCGCCAACGCGCTTCGGCAAAGCCGGTACGTGCCGTGCCCGGCATGATCTCGCTCACGCGAATCCCGGTCCCCTTGAGCTCGGCGCGTAGCGCGTCGCTGAACATATGGACCGCCGCCTTGCTTGTGTTGTAGGCGGCAATCCCGGCGGTGGGCCGCAGGCCGGCGATCGAGCCCAAATTGACGATATGTCCGCGCCCGCGTGCGAGCATGCCGGGGAGGATCGCCCGCGTCACGCGCATGAGGCCGGTGACGTTGGTCTCGATCGTGGCCGCCCAGTCCTCGATGCCGCCCTCATCGAAGCGGCGGCGCCCGCCCACGTCCGATCCCGCGTTATTGACGAGGATATCGACCGCGCGCCAGTCGGCCGGCAGTGCCGCGACAAGGCCGCAGACGGCCCCGGCGTCGGTTACATCCAAGGCGAGGGGAAGAATGTCCTTGCCATGGCGGTCGACGAGCTTGTCGAGTCGTTCGCGCTTGCGCGCGGTCGCGATCACGCGAGCGCCGCGGGCGGCAAGCGCGTGGACCATCGCCTCGCCGATGCCTCTCGACGCGCCTGACACCAGCGCTACCGATCCCGCGCCGAGAATGGGCTGGTCGTCGCTCATCGCAAGCTATCTACCATGCCGAGCGGGCGCTGCAAAATTTATCGCAACGCGCCGGTTGTGAACGGCCGAGCGGATGGACTTCCACCTCCCGCTGCCCCAAGATCGCGCACCCGCTTCGCATTGAAAAACTGCGCTCGCGGGCGTCGGAGAATGGCGAGGAGCCGAGGCCATGGCGTACGAGACGCTTGTCATCGAGAGACACCGCGGCGGCATCGCAAGGCTCACCCTCAACCGGCCCGAGGTGCACAACGCGCTTTCCGGCCGCATGCTCGAGGAGCTGCCGCAAGCGGTACGGGAGCTGGAGTCCGAGCCCGGGGTACGGGTCGTGGTATTGACGGGGGCAGGGGAGAGCTTCTGCGCAGGCGCCGATCTGCGCTGGATGCAGGACGTGAGCAAGCTCGATCGCGCGGGGCGCATCGCCGCTTCCGGCGGGGTCGCGGCGGTGCTCTTAGCACTCGACGGCCTCTCCAAGCCGCTCGTCGGACGGATCAATGGGCAGGCCTATGGCGGAGGCGTCGGCCTCATTGCGGTCTGCGACATCGCGATCGCCGCGCGCGGCGCGCGCTTCGGGCTCAGCGAAGTGCGCCTTGGCCTGATCCCTGCGAACATCGGGCCTTACGTCATGAAGCGCCTGGGCGAGGCCAGGACCCGCGAGATCTTCTTCAATGGCAAGCTCTTCGATGCCGAGGAGGCGGAGAGACTCGGCCTCGTCTCGCGGGCCGTCGATGCGGCGGAGCTCGACGGTGCGGTCGAGCGCGAGGCCGGCTATTTCCTCAAATGCGGACCGCAGGCGGTCGCCCGCGCCAAAGCGCTCGTCCACCACATCGCGCGTCACGGGCCGTCCGAGAGCATCGAATACGCCATTCTGCGCCTGGCCGATGCCTGGGAAGGCGAGGAGAGCAGGGAGGGCATCGCGGCCTTCTTCGAAAAACGCAAACCGAGCTGGGCCTCGTGAGCGGCGCGGGGAGCGCCTTGCCGGCAGGGCCCGAGCCGACGGGCGCGAAGCTTGGCTTTATCGTTGAAATCATTGTATCCTGCTCGCGTCGCATCGGGGCGCAGCGGGTGCCGCCGATGAGGTCGAGGGGCCACGAGGGTTGGCCGCATGAGTGCTGATGGGAATGCGGAAAGGGATGGGGCGGGGTAGTCGGCTCGGCAGCCAATAGCCGTGAGCGAGGGGGGAAGAATGAAGTCGGGCTTCTTCAAGTTTGCGGTCTCGGCACTGGCGCTGTGCGCGGCACTCTCCGCGGCGGAGCGGGCGCAGGCCGCCGGCTTCCAGCTCGTCGACCAAAGTCCGAGCGGGGAGGGTGATGCATTCGCGGGTGCTGCCGCGGTGGCCGAGGATGCCTCGACCATCTTCGCCAACCCCGCCGGCCTGACCTACCTCAACGGCATCCAGGCGCAAACGGGCATGAACGTCATCATGACCGACGGGACCTTTCACCCGACGAACGCGAAGACGGATCCCACGGCCATCGGCGGCTTGCCGATGCCGCTGACCGGGGAGGGCAGCCGCGACTTCGGCGTGGTGGTGCCGGTGCCGCACGTCTATGTCGCCGTCCCGCTCGACTCGATTACGAAGGGCCTGTGGGCCGGCATCGGCATCACGGCACCCTTCGGGCTGGTGACCGATTACGGCAGCGACAGCTGGGTCGGCCGCTATTATGCCGAGCGCACCCAGCTCCAGACGATCGACGTGAATCCGTCCGTGGCCTACAAGGCCACGGATTGGCTCTCCTTGGGCGCGGGGGCCGACGTCCTTCACGGCAGCGGGCTCTTCAAGAATGCGGTCGATTTCGGCTCGATCTGCTCCAACGCCGCGGGGACCGGGCTTTGCGGACTGTTCGGGTTGGCCCCGCAGGCCAACGACGGGGAAGTCAGCTTGACCGGCAGCGACACGACGGTCGGGTGGAACGCCGGCGCCATCCTCCAGCCTTTCGACAACACGCGGATCGGCCTGGCCTATCGCTCGGGCTATACGATGCGGCTGAGCGGCACGGCGACCTTCACCGTGCCCGCGGCCTACCAAACCCTCCAGACGGTGGTGCCCGCCTTCGGAGGGAACTTCGTGAATACCGCTGCGCTCGCCAAGTTCAATCTGCCGGCGACGGCCAGCTTATCGGTCGCTCAGCAGCTCACCCCCAAGTGGACGGTCTTGGGCGACGTCAGCTGGACCCAGTGGAGCAGCTTCAACAACTTCACCGTAACCTTCGCGAATCCGTTGCAGCCGGCCCAGGTCACGCCCGAGCATTGGCACGATACCGTGCGCGAATCGCTGGGTGCGATCTACGCGGCAAGCGACAAGGCCAAGCTGCGCTTCGGCGTCGCCTACGATCCGACCCCCGTGCCCAACGCCTTTCGCACTTTGAACATCCCCGACGACAGCCGGGTTTGGCTTTCCATCGGCTATGGCATGCAGCTGTGGGGCGGGCTCTCGATTGACGCCGCTTACAGCCACATCTTTGTCCTCGGAAACTCGCCCATAAACCTGGCGAGCAACACCCAGGGTACGGTCAGCGGCACCTTCAGCGGCTCCTCCGTCAATATCCTGACGCTCGGCGTCAAGTACGCCTTCTAGCCCGCCGCGTCGCCGCCTCGACAAGGCGCCGATGGGGGGTCGTCGGAAGGCTGATTGACGTTAACGTTAGAAACTTGACGTTAACGTTAGGCGCGCTTATTCTTTACCGCACGCGCAGTCGGGGAGGGGCTTGGTGGGCGAGACGCGCAGCGTTGCGGACGAGCCGTGGGCAAAATCCTATCCGCCCGGCATCGCCCACACGCTGAAGCTGCCCAAGGAGCCCTTCTGGCGCCTGACCGACGCGGCGGTCGCCGAGTTCGCAGCACTTCCGGCACTCGATTTCCTGGACCGCCGCACGAGCTACCGCGAGCTCGGGCATCTCATCGACCGGGCGGCGGCGGGCTTCCAGGCGCTTGGCGTGGGCCGAGGCGTCAAGGTGGGCCTGCTGCTCCCCAATTGCCCCTATTACGTGATCTGCTATTTCGCCGTGCTCAAGGCGGGTGGCACGATCGTCAATTACAATCCCCTCTACGTGCCGCGCGAGATCGTGCACCAGATCGACGATTCCGAGACCGAGATCATGGTGACGCTCGATCTCAAGCTGCTTTACGACAAGGTCGCCTTGTCGATGAGCCAATCGCGCCTCAAGCGGATCGTCGTCGGGCGCATGGCCGAGCTCTTGCCCTTTCCGCGGAACCTGCTCTTCTCGATCCTCAAGCGCGGCGAGCTGGCTCAAGTGCCCGAAGACGAGCGGCATGTGACGTTCGACCGGCTCGTCGCCAACGACGGCCGCGTGCGCGAGGTGCCGGTCGACCCCGAGCGGGACATTGCGGTCCTGCAATATACGGGAGGGACGACCGGCACGCCCAAAGCTGCTGCGCTCACGCACGGCAATCTGTGGGCGAACCTGCGCCAGATCGAGATCTGGTTCCCCGAAGGCGAGCGCGGCAAGGAGCGCACCTTGGCCGTGCTGCCGTTCTTTCACGTCTTCGCCATGACCTCGGTGATGAATTTCACGCTCCATAGCGGCGGGCTCCTGATCCTGTTGCCGCGCTTCGAGCTCAAGCAGGTCCTCAAGACCATCGACCGCAAGCGGCCGACGCTCTTTCCCGGGGTTCCCACCATCTACACGGCGATCAACAACGCACCCGATCTCGCGAAGTACGATCTCTCATCGATCAAGCTGTGCATCTCGGGCGCGGCCACCCTGCCGGTCGAGGTCAAGCGCCAGTTCGAGGCGCACACGGGCTGCAAGCTGGTCGAGGGCTATGGTCTCAGCGAGGCCTCGCCCGTGGTGTGCTGCAATCCTATCTACGGGCTGAACAAGCCGGGCTCGATCGGCTTGCCGGTCCCGGGGACGGAAGTGCGCATCATGTCGCTCGACGAGCCGCACCGGCCGCTGCCGATCGGCGAGCGCGGCGAGCTCTGGGTGCGCGGGCCGCAGGTGATGGCGGAATACTGGCATCAACCCGAGGAGACCGCGCATACGCTGATCGACGGCTGGCTCCGCACGGGCGACGTCGGCTACATGGACGCGGACGGCTACTTCTTCATCGTCGACCGCCTCAAGGAAGTGATCGTCGCCGGCGGCTACAAGATCTATCCGCGCACGGTCGAGGAGGCGATTTACCAGAATCCCGCCGTCGCCGAGGCAGCGGTCGTCGGCGTGCCCGATCCCTATCGCGGCGCCACCGTCAAGGCCTTCGTCGTGAAGCACAAGGGGGCGTCGCTCGATGAGCGGAGCCTGCGGGCGTTCCTCGCCGACAAGCTCTCGGCCATCGAGATGCCGAAACTCATCGAGTTCCGCGATGAGCTGCCCAAGTCCGCCGTCGGCAAAATCCTGAAAAAGGCCCTCCTCGAGGAGCGGGGGACCGCGCCGGAAAGCGGGAAACCGTTGAGCCCGCGCCATGGCTAAGCTGACCGCGATCGAGGGCAAGGAGCCGGCCGGCGTCGGCCAGCAGGAGTACACGATCAGCGAGCTTGCGGCCGAGTGCGAGGTGACGCAGCGCGCGATCCGCTTCTACGAAGACCAGCACCTGTTGGCGCCGCGCCGGCTCGGCCAAATCCGCATCTTCAGCGGCCGTGATCGCGTGCGGCTCGAGCTCATCCTGCGCGGCAAACGTCTCGGCTTCTCCCTTGCCGCGATCAAGGAGATGCTCGATCTCTACGAGGTGGACGACGACCATGTGCAGCAGCTGCGGGTCGCCCTCGACAAGGGGCGCCGTCGCATTGCCAAGCTCGTCGGCCAGCAGCAGGACATCGCAAGTGCCTTGGCCGAGCTGCGCGAGCTCGAGCGGCATGTCGCGGCACGCCTGCGCGAGAAGGGCATCGACCCCGAGGAGATCGTCAAAAGCGACGCGGCGTGATTGGCCGGCCTTGCCGCGGAAGTCTTCGAGTACCAGCTTTCGAGGGGTCGAGCGTCGCCTCGACCTCGACCCTTCCCCTTGGAAGGGGGACGGCCGGGACGGGGTCCATCACGCGCCCTTGAGTCCGGGTACGACAAGGAGACAGCCCGATGAAAAACGTGGTGATCGCCGGCTATGCCCGGTCTCCCTTCCACTTCGCGAATAAGGGCGAGCTCAGGCGCGTGCGGCCGGACGAGCTGGCGGCGCAAACGGTGGCCGGTCTCATCGAGCGCACGCGCCTCGATCCGGCCGAGCTCGAGGATCTCATCGTCGGCTGTGCGATGCCCGAAGGCGAGCAGGGACTCAATGTCGCCCGCCTCATCGGCTTCCTGGCACACCTCCCGATCTCGGTCGCGGGCACCACGGTCAACCGTTTCTGCGGCTCCTCGATGCAGGCGATCCACATGGCGGCGGGCGCCATCCAGCTCGGCGCCGGCGAGGCCTTCATCTGCGCGGGCGTCGAATCGATGACCCGGGTGCCCATGATGGGATTCAATCCCCTCCCCCATCCCCGTCTCGCCAAGGAATACCCCCAAGCCTACGTCTCGATGGGCATCACCGCCGAGAACGTCGCCCAGAAATACCAGATCACGCGCGCGGATCAGGAGGCCTTCGCGCTTTTGAGCCAGAAGAAGGCCGCCGCCGCGCAAGCCGCGGGAAAGCTTGCCGGCGAGATCGTCGCCATCAAGCATGACGGCAAGCTGGTCGAAAAGGACGGCTGCATCCGCGCCGATGCGTCGGCCGAGGGTTTGGCCGCACTCAAGCCCGCCTTCGACGAGCACGGCACGGTCACGGCCGGGACCTCCTCTCCCCTGACCGATGGGGCGGCGGCCACGCTGGTGTGCACGGAGGATTATGCCGCGAGGAAGGGGCTGGAGCCGCTCGCGCGCGTGAAGAGCGTGGCGGTCGCCGGCTGCGCGCCCGAGATCATGGGGATCGGTCCGGTCGAGGCGAGCCGCAAGGCGCTCGCGCGCGCCGGCCTCGAGGTCAAGGACATCGACATCGTCGAGCTCAACGAGGCCTTCGCGTCCCAGTCGATTGCCTGTTTGCGCGAGCTCGGCATCGACGCGAGCAAGGTCAACCTCGACGGCGGCGCCTTGGCGCTCGGCCATCCCTTGGGGGCTACGGGAGCGCGCATCACCGGCAAGGCGGCCCAGCTCCTCAAGCGCGAAGGCAAGCGCTATGCGCTCGCCACGCAATGCATCGGCGGCGGCCAGGGCATCGCCACCGTGCTGGAGGCCGTGCGATGAGGATCGAGAGGGCCGCCGTCATCGGCGCCGGCGTGATGGGAAGCGGCATTGCCGCGCACGTCGCGAACGCGGGCGTGCCCGTCCTGCTTCTCGACATCGTGCCGCCCCAAGCCAATAACCGCAATGCGCTGGCGGAGGCCGCCGTCGAGCGCATGCTCAAGGCCGAGCCGGCGCCCTTCATGTCGAAGGCGGCGGCAAGGCTGGTCACTGCAGGGAACCTCGAGGACGACCTCGCCAAGCTCGCGGAGGTCGATTGGGTCGTCGAGGCGGTGATCGAGGACGTGGAGGTGAAGCGCGCGCTCTATGCCAAGCTCGAGGCTTTGCGCAAGAAGGGCTCGATCGTGTCCTCCAACACCTCGACCATCCCGTTAGCTAAGCTGACGGAAGGACTGCCCAGGTCCTTTGCCAGGGACTTCCTCATCACGCACTTCTTCAACCCGCCGCGCTACATGCGCCTTCTCGAGCTCGTGGCGGGCCCGAGCACGCGCAAGACGGCCACGGAAGCGATTTGGCGCTTCGCCGACGAGCGGCTCGGCAAGGGTGTCGTCGAGTGCAAAGACACGCCCGGCTTCATCGCCAACCGCATCGGCACGCTGTGGCTTCAGGTCGCGGTCGGGAGCGCCTTGGAGCTCGAGCTCTCCGTCGAGGAGGCGGACGCGGTGGCGGGCCGTCCCATGGGCATTCCCAAGACGGGCGTGTTCGGCCTCTTGGATCTCGTCGGCATCGACTTGATGCCGCACGTGGCGGCGAGCATGCTCGCCTCGCTTCCGGCGGGCGATATGTACCGCAGCCTCTTCAAGGAAATCCCCCTCGTCGGCAAAATGATCGCGGAGGGCTATACCGGACGCAAGGGCAAGGGCGGCTTCTACCGTCTTGCACGCAAG
Organism: Alphaproteobacteria bacterium; assembly: GCA_035272805.1. Classification (GTDB taxonomy): domain Bacteria; phylum Pseudomonadota; class Alphaproteobacteria; order JACZXZ01; family JACZXZ01; genus DASPPM01. Next base: position 13,197 of record DATEQI010000572.1, read on the forward strand.
GGCGGCGGCGAGCGGGTCAAGGAGTCGATCGATCTCGAGAGCGGCGCCTACGCGCCCTCGACGAGGCCGCAACTCGAGAGTATCGAGGCCGCGCGCAAGGGCGGGCTCAAAGCACTCGTCGAGCATCCGGACAAGGGCGGGCAATACGCCTGGCGGGTGCTGAGCCACACGCTCGCCTATGCCGCCTCGCTCGTGCCCGAGATCGCCGATACGATTCCCGCGCTCGATCAGGCGATGCGGCTGGGCTACGCGTGGAGATACGGGCCCTTCGAGCTCATCGACCAGCTCGGCACGGGGTGGTTCGCCGAGAAGCTCAAAGCGGCCGGCATGACGGTCCCGCCGTTGCTCGAGCGCGCGGGCGGCCGTCCCTTCTACAAGACCGACGGCGGCAAGCTCCATTACCTCAAGACCGACGGCGAGTACGCGGAGCTCACGCGGCCGGCGGGCGTGCTTTTGCTCGCGGACATCAAGCGCGCCTCCGAGCCGCTCGCGCGGAACGGCTCCGCCTCGCTGTGGGACATCGGCGATGGCGTCGTCTGTCTCGAGTTCCGCAGCAAGATGAACGCGATGGACCCCGACATCCTCGATCTCGTCCAGAAGGCGATCAAGCTGGTGAAGGAGAAGTACAAGGCGCTCGTCATCCACAACGAGGCCGACAACTTCTCGGTCGGCGCCAACATCGGCCTCGCGCTCTTCGCCGCCAACGTGGCGCTGTGGCCGATGATCGAGGAGATGGTGGCGAAGGGCCAGGCGACCTACAAGGCGCTCAAATATGCGCCCTTCCCGGTGGTCGCAGCCCCCTCCGGCATGGCCTTGGGCGGGGGCTGCGAGATCCTCCTCCATTCGAGCGCGGTGCAGGCGCACGCCGAGACCTACATGGGGCTCGTCGAGGTGGGGGTCGGCCTCGTCCCCGGTTGGGGCGGCTGCAAGGAGGTGTTGACGCGCTGGCTTCTCAATCCGAAGCGGCCGGGCGGGCCGATGCCGGCGATCGGCAAGGCCTTCGAGATGATCGGGACCGCGCAAGTGGCGAAGTCCGCCTTCGAGGCGAAGGAGATGCTGCTGCTGCGCGAGAGCGACGCCATCACCATGAACCGCGACCGCCTGCTCGCCGACGCCAAGGCCAAGGCGCTCAAGCTCGCCAAGCGCTACAAGGCACCCGAGCCGCCCAAGGAAATCCGCCTGCCCGGGCGCAGCGCCAAGGTCGCCCTCGAGCTCGCGGTCGAGGGCCTGCGCCGGCAAGGCAAGGCGACGGCGCACGATGTGACCGTGTCGGGCGAGCTCGCGACCGTGCTTTCCGGCGGGGACACCGACATCACCGAGACGCTCGGCGAGGACGATCTCACCAAGCTCGAGCGCCGGGCCTTCATGACGCTTGTCCGCAGCGAAGCGACCCTCGAGCGCATCGAGCACATGCTCGAGACCGGCAAACCCCTGAGGAACTAGCCATGGCCACCTACAAGGCTCCCTTGCGGGAGATGCGCTTCGTGCTCCAGGAGCTCCTCTCCGTCGAAGCACTTGCCAAGCTCCCCGGTTACGAGGAGGCGACGGGCGACGTGGTGGAGGCCATTCTCGAGGAAGGGGCTAAGCTCTGCGAGAACGAGCTCCTGCCGCTCAACCGGAGCGGCGACGAGGAGGGCTGCCATTACGAGAACGGCGTCGTGCGCACGCCCAAGGGCTTCAAGGAGGCCTACAAGCTCTTCGCGGACGGCGGCTGGCCGGCGCTTTCCTGCGCGCCTCGATATGGCGGCCAGGGGCTGCCGAAAGTCGTGAGCCTCGCGCTCGAGGAGATGATCTGCTCGGCGAACATTTCCTTCGGCATGTACCCGGGCCTGAGTGTGGGCGCCTATAACGCGATCGAGGCGAGTGCCAGCGAGGCGCTCAAGGCGCTCTATCTCCCCAAGCTCGCATCCGGCGCCTGGGCCGGCACCATGTGCCTGACCGAGCCCCAATGCGGCACCGACCTCGGCCTCGTCCGCACGCGCGCCGAGCCAGCCACCGACGGCAGCTACGCGATCACCGGGACCAAGATTTTCATCTCGGCGGGCGAGCATGACCTGACCGAGAACATCATCCATCTCGTGCTTGCGCGCCTGCCTGGAGCCCCCGCCGGCACGCACGGCATCAGCCTGTTCCTCGTGCCGCGCGAGCTGCCGAACGCGGACGGCAGCCTCGGCATGAGGAACGGCGTGCGCTGCGGCTCCATCGAGCACAAGATGGGGATCAAGGCGTCGTCGACCTGCGTGATGAATTTCGACGCGGCCAAGGGCTGGCTCGTGGGCGAGCCCAACAAGGGCATGCGCTGCATGTTCGTGATGATGAACGCGGCGCGTCTCGGCGTCGGCATCCAGGGCCTGGGGATCGCGGAGACGGCGTATCAGAGCGCCGTCGCTTACGCCAAGGAGCGGCTTGCCGGGCGCTCGCTCGCAGGCGCCAAGCATCCCGAGCGGCCCGCGGACCCGATCATCGTGCATCCCGACGTGCGGCGCATGCTGCTCACCATGCGCGCGCAAGTGGAGGCGGCGAGGGCGCTCGCCTATTGGGTCGGCCTCGAGGGCGACAAGGCGGCGAAGCATCCGGACGCGGCGGCGCGCGAGGCGGCGGACGATCTGGTGGCGCTCTTGACCCCCATCGTCAAGGCCTATTTCACCGACATGGGCTTCGAGGCGGCGAACCTCGCGGTGCAAACCTATGGCGGGCACGGCTACATCCGCGAGAACGGCGTCGAGCAGCTCGTGCGCGACGCGCGCATCACCCAGATCTACGAGGGCGCGAACGGCATCCAGGCGCTCGACCTCGTGGGGCGCAAGCTCGGCTCCCACCTGGGCCGCTCCCTGCGCCGTTTCTTCCACCCGGTCTTGGGCTTGATCGAGGCGCACCAGGGCGATGCCAAGATGGCCGAGTTCGTCCTCCCCCTCGCCAAGGCCTTCGGCCGGCTGCAGCAGGCGACCGCCTGGCTCGCCGAGCAGGGTCTGCGCGACCCGGAGGAGGCGGGGGCCGCGGCGAGCGATTATCTGCGCCTCTTCGGCCTGGTGGCGCTCGGCTACATGTGGTGCCGCATGGCCAAGACCGCGTTTGACAAGCTCGCGGAGAGCGGCACGGAGGAGCGCTCCTTCTACGAGGCCAAGCTCGCGACCGCGCGCTTCTTCATGGCGCGCCTGTTGCCGCAGACGGGCACGCTGTTCGCCACCCTCATGGCGGGAAAGAAGTCCCTCATGGCGCTCGCCGAGGCGGCGTTCTGAGGGGTTCCCCCGAGCGCCCGCCATTGCCTAACCCCACGGCCGCCATTATCGTGGCCCGTTCGCGAGCCGGCCGGCCTTGCGGCGGCAGTGCGGAGAGCGGGCGTGGAGGTGGGAGATGGCGGAGCCGAAGCGGCTCATCGTCGGATTGAGCGGCGCCTCGGGCGTAATCTACGGCGTGCGCGCGCTCGAGCTGCTCAAGGGGAGCGGGGTCGAGACCCATCTCGTCATGTCGCGCTCGGCCGAGGTGACGCTCGCCTACGAGACCAAGCTCAAGGTGCGGGACGTGCAGGCGCTCGCCGATGTGGTGCATCCCATCCACGACATCGCCGCCTCGATCTCGAGCGGCTCGTTCAAGACGCTTGGCATGCTCGTCTCGCCCTGCTCGATCCGCACGCTCTCCGAGATCGCGACGGGGGTCACCTCGACGCTTCTGACGCGCGCCGCCGACGTCGTGCTCAAGGAGCGGCGCCCGCTGGTGGTCATGCTGCGCGAGACCCCACTCCACACCGGCCATCTTCGCACCATGACCGCGCTCTCCGAGATGGGGGCGATCATCGCACCGCCCATTCCGGCCTTCTACTTCGGGCCCAAGACGCTCGACGATGTCATCAACCAGTCGATCGGCCGCGCGCTCGATCTCTTCGGCATCGAGCTCGGCATCGTCAGGCGCTGGGGCGAGGGGAGTGCCGAGCGCGGGCGCCAACGCAACCCCTCCAGGCGCCGCAAGAGCTAGACCGTTTGCACCGTCGGCTCTAGCGGCGCGGTTGAAATCTGATGAATTGCCTCGCTGGCTCTGTTATACGGAGCGCAAGTCCGTTCAAGGGGTCGAGAGTCGGCTAAGGCCTATCCTGACAGCAATCACCGAAGAGTACTCGCGCGATGTTTACTCGCCGAACCCTGTTGGCCGTGGCCGCGTGTGCCGCATTGAGCCCCCTCGCAGCTCCGGGCTGGGCCGCGGGGGAGGATTTGCCGGCCGAGGGCTTCAAATTTGTCGCCGGTATCGTCGATCAGGCACTCAAGATCCTCAAGGACAAGTCGCTCGGCGAAGACGAGCAGATCAAGCGCCTCACCGATTTGTTCATCGAGAATTTCGACGTGCGCGCCATGAGTCTCTTCGCGCTCGGCGTCTACGCGGGAAGGGCGCGAGGCGCGGAACGGGAGGCTTATTTCGACGCGTTCAAGAACTATATGATCCGGCACTATTTCTCGCGCCTGGAGTCCGTCGGCGACGTGTTCTCGATCAACAGGGCCGCCCTCGACGGCGAGAATATCGTCTGGGTGACGAGCCAGGCCGGCTCGCGCGGAGAGAAGGGGTACCGGGTCGAGTGGCGCGTCCGCAAGCAAGACGGCTTGCTCAAGATTTTCGATGTCCTCGTCGAGGGCTCCAGCCTGATGTGGCTCCAGCGCAACGACTTCGCTTCCGTGCTTCGACACAACGACGGAAACATCGCCGAGCTGACGAGGCTCATGCGCATTCAGAAGGTCGGCAGCGAGACCCCGTCGCAATAATAGTAAGGCGCGCGGCCGATATCGCTAAGGGCGAGGGCGGAGCGCCAAAATCGGGTGCCGAGGGCCGGCCCCGAGCCCGTGCTCCGATACCCATTGCGAATGGTCCAGTGAAAGCGGGAGACTGGCGTCCGGCGCCGCGGGTTCGCGCCTAAGAGGCGGGGTCTGCATGCGCTGCCGGATCGGCAGAGTCACCAGGGAGGGAGGGATGGCGCGGAGCCATATCAGCGATCTCGCGACGATCATCGAGGACCTGGAGGCGCTCGGGCGGCTGGTGCGCATCCGCTCCGAGGTCGACCTCAAGCACGATCTCGCCGGCCTCGCGGCGAAGCTCGAAGGCGGCCCGCGCGCCGTCCTCTTCGAGCGGGTCAAGGGGCACACGGCACCCGTCTTCACCGGCCTCTACTGGTCGCGCGAGCTGCTGGCGGAGCTCATGCGGCGGGAGGAGCGCACGCTCCCCCAATACGTCTCCGACTGCATCAAGGCCTGGCAGCAGCGCCCGCGTCCGCCGGTCATGGTCAAGAGCGGCCCGGTCCTCGAGGTCACCGAGAAATCGGTCGACCTCGCCAGGCTGCCGATCCCGATCCACGCGCTCAAGGACGGCGGGCCTTATTTCGATGCCGGCGTGGTGATCGCGCTCGATCCCGAGAACGGCATCCGCAATGCCTCGATCCAGCGCTTCATGGTCGAGAACAGGAACACGCTGCAC
>DATEQI010000573.1:0-7817 GCA_035272805.1 Alphaproteobacteria bacterium
AGAACGCGCCGGCTGCTCTATACCGGCGAGACGATCGACGCGCGCGAGGCCGAGCGCTGCGGCCTCGTCGAGCGCTCGGTCGCGGCCGCCGAGCTCGACACTGCGGTCGAGGAATGGGTCGCGGCCATCCTCGCCTGCGCACCGCGCGCCATCCGCCTGCAGAAGGCGCTCGTCCGCGCGTGGGAGGACCTGCCGCCCTCGCGCGCGGTCGAGCGTGGCATCGCCGCCTTCGCCCAGGCCTATAAGAGCGACGAGCCGAGGCGCCTCATGGGCGGTTTCCTCGCCGCCGCTCAAGCGCGGCGCAAGGCCCGGCGCCGACCAAGCTAGTGTCCTGGTTCTGAAATTCGCGACATCAGGAAAACACGTGTCATTGCGAGGCGCCCGAAGGGCGCCGAAGCAATCCAGAAAGGGCATCGCACCCAGCGCCCTGCCCCGGCGTACGCCGGGGTTCGCTGCGCTCGCAATGACGGTTATTTCCGGTTGAGGCGAACTTCCGAATCGGGACGCTAGTCGCCCTTGTCGTCGCTAGGGCTCCATAGCTTGACGAGCTCGGCCGAGCCGGCCGCGAGCTCGCCCCAGCGCTTGCCGGGAAAGCCGAGGGCGGCAAGGCCGGCGGTAGGAAACTTGGCGGCAAGCCGCGCGAGGGCGGCCTCATTCCCGCGCCCGGCGAGGAGCACCGCCAAGCCCTGGAGGCCCGGGTTGTGGCCGATGAGGAGCACGGATCGGACGCCATCGTCGAGCTCTCTGAGCCGCCCCAAGAGCCTCGCCGCACTCGCGAGATAGAGCCGCTTCTCGTGCTTCACGGCAGCGCCGTCCGCGAGTGCAGGCGCTATGCCGAGGAGGGTCTCCTCGGCGCGGCGTGCGGTCGAGCAGAGCACGACATCCGGGGCCAGCTTGAGCCGGCGCAGTGCCCTTATCACGGCCGCGCAGGCCCGCTTGCCGCGCGGGGCGAGCGGGCGGTCGAAATCGGCCTGTGCTGCGTCGTTCCGGCTCGATTTGGCGTGGCGGAGGAGGATGATCGTCTTCATGACCGGTCCCCGGGAGGCGACTACCCCTATCACGAGAGCGCAACGGCTGTCATGACATAGCAACGCGCCCCATGTAATATTTCGGTCCACGTGCGGACCGGAGCATCCGGTCCGGCGCGCATTTGGAGGAGGCCCGCGGCTCGGCTCGCAGCGGGCAGCAGGAGGATCGAGGTGCCCGATCAGACCCACCCGACCGCGCCGGGCATCGATCTGAGCTCGGAGGCACGCTTCATCAATCGCGAGCTCTCGTGGCTCGCGTTCAACGAGCGCGTGCTCTCCGAGGCGGCGGATCCCAACCATCCGCTGCTCGAACGGTTGCGCTTCCTGTCGATCTCGGCGAGCAACCTCGACGAGTTCTACATGGTGCGCGTCGCCGGCCTCAAGGCGCAAGTAGCTGCAGGCGTTGTCACGCCGAGCGACGACGGCCGCACCCCCGCCGAGCAGCTCGACGCCATCAACAGGCGCGCGGGCGAGCTCGTGCAGAACCAGCAGAAGCATTGGCGCACGTTGCGCGAGCTCTTGCGCGCGAGCGGCATTTCGGTGGTCGACCCCGAGGAGCTGACCGCCAACGACCGCAGCTGGGCCGACGGCTATTTCATGGAGCACATCTTTCCGATCCTGACTCCGCTCGCGGTCGATCCGGCGCACCCCTTCCCCTTCATCCCCAACCTCGGCTTTGCCGTGGTGCTGTCGCTCGCCCGCGCGGAGGACGGCAAGGCGATGAGCGCGCTCGTGCCGATCTCGAGCCGGATCGACCGCTTCCCGCGCCTGCCCGGACGGGAGATTCGTTTTTTGCCGATCGAGGCGCTCGTCGGGCTCTTCCTCGATCGGATCTTCCCCGGCTTCGAGGTGCTCGGCCAGGGGCTCTTCCGCGTGCTCCGCGACAGCGAGGTCGAGATCGAGGAAGAGGCCGAGGACTTGGTGCGCGTCTTCGAGTCGGCGCTCAAGCGGCGCCGGCGCGGCAACGTCATCCACCTGGCCATGAACAAGAGCATGCCGCCCGAGCTCAAGCGCTTCGTTATCGACAAGTTTCACGTGGCGCCGAGCGACATCTTCGAGATCGACGGCCTCTTGGGTCTCGAGGCGACCAAGGAGCTCATCGTGCCGGAGCGGCGGGACTTGCTCTTTCCGCCTTACAACCCGCGTTCTCCAGAGCGCATCCGCGACTTCGGCGGCGATTGCTTCGCGGCGATCCGCCACAAGGACATCATCGTGCACCATCCCTACGAGAGCTTCGACGTGGTGGTGCAGTTCGTGCGCCAGGCGGCGCAGGACCCGGCCGTCGTGGCGATCAAGCAGACGCTCTACCGCACGAGCGACGATTCGCCCATCGTGCAGGCGCTCGTCGAGGCGGCGGAGGCGGGTAAGTCCGTGACCGCCGTGGTCGAGCTCAAGGCGCGCTTCGACGAGGCCGCGAACATCCGCTGGGCGCGCGATCTCGAGCGCTCGGGCGCCCAGGTGATTTACGGCTTCATCGACCTCAAGACCCACGCCAAGGTCTCCCTCGTGGTGCGGCGCGAGGGCAAGGGCCTGCGCTCCTACGTGCATTTCGGCACGGGCAACTACCACCCGGTGACGGCCAAGATCTACACCGACCTCTCCTTCTTCACCTGTCAGCCCGCGCTGTGCTACGACGCGGCACTCCTCTTCAATTTCATGACCGGCTATGCGCGGCCCAAGAAGCCGGAGAAGATCGCGATTTCGCCGATCAATCTGCGCCGCACGCTCATCGCTCTCATAGACGCCGAGATCGCGCACGCCAAGAAAGGACGGCCGGCCCAGATCTGGGCGAAGCTCAACGCGCTGGTGGACGCAGAGGTGATCGACGCGCTCTATCGCGCGTCTCAAGCAGGCGTGCAGATCGACCTCGTCGTGCGCGGCATCTGCTGCCTGAGGCCCGGTTTAGCCGGGCTCTCGGAGAACATCCGGGTCAAAAGCATCGTCGGCCGCTTCCTCGAGCACGGGCGCATCGTCTCCTTCGGCAACGGGCACGCACTGCCCTCTCCCCATGCCAAGGTGTTCATCTCGTCGGCGGACTGGATGCCGCGCAACCTCGACCGCCGGGTCGAGACCCTGGTCCCCATCGAGAACCCCACGGTGCACGAGCAGGTGCTCAATCAGATCATGGTGGCGAATCTCAAGGACGTGGCGCAAAGCTGGTCGCTCGGGCCGGATGGCGCCTACACGCGGCTCAAGGCGGATAAGGACGCGTTCAGCGCGCACACCTTCTTCATGACCAATCCGAGCCTCTCCGGACGCGGCAGCGCGCTCAAGAAATGGAAGCCGTTGCCGGTGCCGCGGCTCGTCTCGACGCAAGCCTGAGGAATGGCGATCGAAGCGCCCCGGCGCGCCAGGTCCGCTGTTGCGAAGGGTTCCGGCATCGGGGTCATCGATGTCGGCTCCAACTCCATCCGCCTTGTCGTCTATGAGAGGCTCGCCAGGGCCCCCTGGGCCGTCTTCAACGAGCGCGTGCTGTGCGGGCTTGGGCGCGGACTGCAGCGTACCGGGCGACTCCATGCCGAGGGTCGCAAGCGCGCGCTCGAGAGTCTTGCGCGCTTCACGCTGATCGCGCGCGAAATGGGGGTGCGCCGCCTCGATATCCTGGCGACGGCCGCGGTGCGCGACGCGAGCGATGGCGCCGAATTCGTCGCGGAGGCCGAGCGGCGCTGCAAGGCGGAAATCCGCGTTCTCGCCGGACGCGAAGAGGCGCGGCTTTCCGCCCTCGGCGTGCTCTCCGGCATGCCCCAGGCGGACGGCATCATGGCCGATCTCGGCGGTGGCAGCGTCGAGCTCGTGTCGCTCGACAAGGGCGTCATCGGCGAGCAGGCGACGCTCCCGCTCGGTCCGCTCCGCCTCATGGAGGTCGCGGAGGACGAGCCCAAGCGGGCCCGTCCCTTGATCGAGTCCGCACTCGCCGGATTGCCGTGGCTCTCCGCATGCAAGGACCGCAGTTTCTATGCGGTCGGCGGGGCGTGGCGCGCGATTGCCCGCATCCACATCGAGCAGTCGAACTATCCGCTTCACGTCATCCACCACTACAAGGTGGCGCGCGAGGAGATGATCGACTTCTGCCGCCTCATCACCGGGCTGAGCCGCAAGTCGCTCGAGGGCATGACCTCATCCGTATCGCGCAAGCGCCTGGAGACGCTGCCGCATGCGGCGCTTGTGCTTTGGCGCATGCTGCGCGCGGCCGCGCCGAAGGAGGTGATTTTCTCCGCCCAGGGCATCCGCGAGGGCCAGATGTTCAGCCTGTTGCCGGAGGCGGCGAAGCGCGAGGACCCGCTCATCAGCGCCGCGGCGGAGCTGGCACGCGTCGATCGGCGCTTCGAGCCGCTCGGCGACGAGCTCTTCCGCTGGATGTCGCCGCTCTTCCCGGGCGAGGAGCCGGCGGTCGGACGGCTGCGCAGGGCCGCCTGCCATTTGAACGACATCGCCTGGCGCGAGCATCCCGACTATCGCGCCGAGCACGGCTGCCTGCGCATCCTGCGTCTGCCGATCGCGGGCCTCGATCACGAGAGTCGCGGCTTCTTGGCACTCGCCATCTACGCGCGCTACGCCGGCCGCACGATCGGCGAGGACGCCCAGCGCGCGCGCATCCTTCTCGAGGAGGCGCGCGCCGAGCAGGCGATCCGCATCGGCCTGGCACTCAGGGTCGGCATTGCCGCCTCGGGCGGGGTTGCAGCCCTTCTGCGCCGCACCTCGCTCAGCCTGGAGGGGGATCGCATGAGCCTCAACTTGCTCGGCAAGGCCGCCGACCTCGAGGGGGAGCAGACGGAGCGCCGCTTCGAGGCGCTCGCCGAGGCCTTCGGGCGCCGGCCTGCCTTGGTGCAGAGCGAGGCGCGGGCGGCCAAGGCGCGGTAGTGCGGAGGTGAACTAGGCCTCGCTTGCCGCGGCACGCCGTGGGGCGGGCCCGGATCCGGCGTCGCGCTCGATCAGCTTGAGCGCCTTCCCCTCGAGCCCGAGGGCGAGTGCGCCCCGCTTCAGCTTGAGCGCCGCCGCGCCGAAGATCTCGCGCCGCCAGCCCTTGAGCGCCGGCACGGGGGCGTCGTCGTCCGCCGCTATGAGCTCGATATCGGCGCTCGAGGCGACGAGCTTGGCTGCCACATGGTGCGCGTCGCACTGCATCTTGAGAAGCACCTTCAGGAGTTCGACGACGGCCCCCATGTCGCGCGGCAGTTCGACGCGGGGAGGCGGGGCCGGCCACTCGGCCTCGGGGAGCGCGAGTGCCTCGGCGACGACGGCGAGGATTGCTTCTCCCATGCGCCCCTCGGCGAAGCCGCGCGAAAGGCCGCGCGTGCGCGCGAGCTCAGCCGCCGTGGTCGGATGGTGCGCCGCGATCTCGGTGAGCGCCTCGTCGCGAACGATACGGTTGCGCGGCACGTTGCGCCGTTGCGCCTCCCTCTCGCGCCAGGCGGCGAGGGCCTTGAGGACGGCGAGGAAGCGCCGGTTGGTGCTGCGCGTCTTGAGCCTCAGCCACGCTTCCTCCGGTGCTGTGCGATAGGTGGCGGGATCGGCGAGGACCGCCATCTCCTCCTCGAGCCACTGAGCGCGCTCCGAGCGCTGCAGCCGGCGCTCGAGCTTCTCGTAGACCGTGCGCAGATGAGTGACGTCGGAGATCGCATACTTGATCTGGCGCTCGGTGAGCGGCCTGAGCGACCAGTCGGTGAAGCGGGAGGACTTGTCGATGTGCGCACCCGTGAGCTTGGCCACGAGCGTGTCGTAGCCCACGGAATCGCCGAAACCGCATACCATGGCGGCCACCTGGGTGTCGAACATGGGGGAGGGCACGCGGCCGGCGAGGAGATAGAAGATCTCGAGGTCCTGACGGCCGGCGTGGAATACCTTGAGGATCTCGCGGCGCTCCATGAGCGCCATCAGCGGGGCGAGATCGAGGCCGGGTGCCAAGGCATCGATGGCCGCGGCCGTCTCCTCGCCGGCGAGCTGTACGAGGCAGAGCTGCGGGTAAAATGTCCTGTCCCGCATGAATTCGGTGTCGACCGTGATGTAGGAGGAGAGGGCAAGCCGGCCGCAGAAGGCCGCGAGGGCGTCGGTGTCGGCGATGAGCGTCATCGGCGACCTTCATACACGCTTTCTGCAGGCGCCGGAAGCGCGATGGGACCTATTTCCCTCTGCGATGCTTCGTCATTGCGAGGAGGCGCAGCCGACGAAGCAATCCAGGCAGCCGTCCGAGGGCTGGATTGCTTCGCCTTCGGCTCGCAATGACGAGGGAAGGTTCGCCTAATTCGATTGCTGTTGAATCACAAATGCCTGATCCATCCTCGTTGATCGTCATGGCCGGGCCGGCCGCAGGCCGAGTCCCGGCCATCCACGTCTTGTGACGGACGCAGAAAGGTGTGGATGGCCGTGACAACCCCCGGGTCGCAGCCCGGGGGCATCACGGGTCGAGAGGGCAACCCGAATCACGTATTTACAATAGCCGGTACTAGCTCTCGCTGAACATGCCTTTGACGAAGAGGCCGGAAATGCCGCCGATGGCGCCCATCCAGGCGACACCGAACACGGGGCCGATCGCAGTGAGCGGGACGGGCAAATAGGCGTAGCCGATGACGATCGCGATAACGGCGCCGCCGAGGACAAATGCGATTTGGCTTAGAGTTGGCATATGGCCCGCTTTGCTGCGTCTGCTGCTTCTGCCGTCATGCGATCTCGCTCTCCGTCACGATGCGCTCCTGACCCTTGGTCGAGCCTTTGAGGCGGTATTGAGGATCGAACCCGGTGGGAGGCAGGAGTCGGGTGATCTCGTATTTTTCGGGGGAGGCCGCTTGAACGTCGCTGCGCGCCGAAAACGAAAACATGCGCGGGAGGATCCTGACTTTTTCTCCGACTTTGAATTTGTGCTGGCGCATTTGGCTGCCCTCCAGATGAAAAAGACGGGAATAACCGGCCCTTCCGCACCGACCCATCGCGCGCGGACGGCGACGACGAAGCAACATATCGTGTATTTGCGTAGTATGAACATGGTGATGGCCGGCCGGAAATACAAGCCGATCGGACGAAAAGTGCTGACTCCTCAAGCACTCGGCCGTGAGCCTCGCGGCCGCCGAAGATGAAGCCCGAGTGGGCGGCTTGCTTTCTCGCGCGAGAATCCCCACCTATCGATAGCCGCTCTTTGATAGCCGCTCTCCGATATGCGCTGGGAAATCGTTTTTCGCATCGCACAGCGCGAGCGGTCGATCGTCACACGCACTGGAGAGTGACATTCCGTCGCGAACTGTCGCGGCGGCAACATACGGTTGCAAAGGATAGTTCGATGGCAATGGGAACCGTTAAGTGGTTCAAGGCTGACCGGGGCTTCGGCTTCATCACGCCGCAGGACGGCTCGAAAGACGTTTTCGTGCATATGACGGCGCTGACGCAAGCAGGCCTGCAAGGGCTGAATGAAGGTCAGCGCGTGCAATACGAGGTCGAGCAAGGAACCAACGGCAAGACCTCGGCGACCAAAATCGCCGTACTTGCTGCGTAATCCGGCGGCGCCGGCGGAACGACCGTTCTTGTCCCGCTCCGCCACGCGGTTAGTTCGGGGCGGTGCCGGGCAGTTGCGCCCGAGCACCGGCTTCCGGCGGACATATTGAGACGAGGGACGAGACATGATCAGCAAGCGAGTCGGCAAATGGTCCTGGGCGCTGTCGGGGCCCGAGTGTCTGGCCGCCACCGTCGGCAGCCGCACGGAGCGGGAAAACACTCCCATCAGCCCGAAGCTGAAGCGCCTCTACGCGGCCATGTGCGAGAAACAGAAGAAGCTCTCGGCGCGAGCGCACTAGGCGCCAC
>DATEQI010000574.1:0-2703 GCA_035272805.1 Alphaproteobacteria bacterium
TCGGAGTGCGCTGGGCGCTTTGGCGCCTCAAAGCGTGATCCCGCCGTCGATCGCAATCGCCGTGCCGGTCATGTAGCTGCTCTCGTCGGAGGCGAGATAGACGCAGAGCGAGGCGATCTCCTCCGCCGTGCCGACGCGGCCGAGGGGCTGGCGCGCGATGAAGTCCTGGCGCGCCTTGACCGGATCGGCAAAGGCCGCGATGCGATCCTCGAGCGAGGGGCTCTCGACCGTGCCCGGGCAGATCGCATTGCAGCGAATGCCGCGCCTGATGTAGTCGATGGCGATCGACTTGGTGAGCCCGATCACGGCGGCCTTGCTCGTGCCGTAGACGAAGCGGTTGACGATGCCGCGCAGCGAGGAGGCGACCGAGGCCACGTTGATGATGGAGCCCCCGCCTTTGGCGAGCATGCCGGGAAGGAAGGCGCGCGTCACGTAATACATCGACTTGACGTTGAGCCGCATCGAGAAGTCGTAGTCCTCCTCGCTGGTGTCGAGGATGGTACCGTGGTGGACGTAGCCCGCGCAGTTGAAGAGCACGTCGATCGCGGCGAGCTCGGCCGCGAGGCGCTCGACCGCGGCCTTGTCGGTGACGTCGAGCCGGCGCGTCGCCAGCCCCGCGATGCCGGCCATCTCGCCGAGCGTCCTCTCGTTGATGTCGGTCGCGATGACCTTCGCACCCTCGCGGGCGAAGGCGAGCGCCGTCGCCCGGCCGATCCCCTGCCCCGCCGCCGTCACCACCGCCGTCTTGCCCTCGAGCCGTCCGCTCATGCCCGCACTCCCGTCAGCACTTCGGCACTCGGGCGATGGTAGAGGCCGGCTTCGCCGCTTGGCAAGCGGCGAGCCGCTTCCCATCCGGCGGATCGGCACTATACTCTCTGCCGCATCCCATCATCCGAGGGCATCCCCATGGCCGAGAGCGCGGCGCTCACCATCCGTCTCAATCCCGCCGACAACGTCGTGATCGCGCGCGCGGACATTGCGGTCGGCACCCCCATCCCGGGCGAGGCGACAGCGGCCCGGGCGCACATCCCGTCGGGCCACAAGCTGGCCGTGCGCAAGATCGCCAAGGGCGAGGCCATCCTGCGCTACGGCCAGATCATCGGCACCGCACTCGAGCCCATCGCGGCGGGTGCCCATGTGCACACGCATAATTGCGGCATGCAGGACTTCGCGCGCGACTATGCCTATGGCGTGAATGCGAGGCCGACGCCGGCCACGAACGAGCCGGCGAGCTTCGCGGGAATCGTGCGCAAGGACGGCAGCGTCGCCACGCGCAACTACATCGGCATTCTCACCTCGGTCAACTGCTCGGCCGGCACGGCCAGGCACATCGCGGATGTCTTCCGCGCCAATCCCATGACCGGCGAGGGGCCGCTTGCCGATTACCCCAACGTGGACGGGGTGGTGGCCCTCACCCACAAGAGCGGCTGCGGCATGGCGAGCGAGGGCGAGGGCATGGACACGCTGCGCCGCACGCTCGGCGGCTACGCGCGCCATGCGAATTTCTTCGCCGTGCTCATGGTCGGCCTCGGCTGCGAGGCGAACCAGCTCGGCGGCATTCTGGGCGCGGAGGGACTCGAGGAGGGCGAGCTCCTCCAGACCATGACCATCCAGGACACGGGCGGGGTCGGCAAGACCGTGCGCGAGGGGGTAGGGCGCATCAAGGCGCTCCTCTCCGAGGCGAACAAGGTGCGGCGGGAGACGGTGCCCGCGGCGCACATCACGATCGGCCTCCAATGCGGCGGCTCCGACGGCTATTCGGGCATTTCCGCCAACCCGGCACTGGGTGCCGCCTCGGACCTCCTGGTGCGCCACGGCGGCACGGTCATCCTCTCGGAGACGCCGGAGACCTACGGTGCCGAGCATCTCTTGACGCGGCGCGCGGTGAGCCGCGAGGTCGGCGAGAAGCTCGTCGGGCTGATGAAATGGTGGGAGGCCTACACGGCGAAGCACGGCGGCGAGATCAACCACAACCCCTCGCCCGGCAACAAGGCGGGCGGCATCACCACAATCCTCGAGAAATCGCTCGGTGCCGCCGCCAAGGCGGGGACGAGCAACCTCGTCGAGGTCTACCGCTACGCCGAGCCGGTCGCAGCCAAGGGCTTCGTCTTCATGGACACGCCCGGCTACGATCCGGTGTCGGTGACGGGCCAAGTCGCGGGTGGGGCCAATCTCGTCTGCTTCACCACCGGCCGCGGCTCGGCCTACGGCTGCAAGCCCGCGCCCTCGATCAAGCTTGCCACCAACACGGCGCTCTACCGGCGCATGACCGACGACATGGACATCAACTGCGGCACCATCGTCGACGGCAGCGAGACGGTCGCGGACTGCGGCAAGCGCATCTTCGAGCTCATCCTCAAGACCGCCTCCGGGCAAAAGACCAAGAGCGAGGCGCTCGGCCTCGGCGAGGACGAGTTCGCCCCCTGGCAGCTCGGTGCGGTGATGTAGGCGGCGCGTTGACCCTCACCCTTCCCATCGCTCTCGCGATGGGCCCCTTCCCTCTCCCGCTTTGCGGGAGAGGGTGGCGAGCCGGGTGAGGGAAGCTACGCCAGCTCCGCCTCGAGCCAGCGCGCCTGGGCGAGGAGCTCCTGATCGCGCTTGAAGCGGCCGACGAGCTGGACGCCGACGGGGAGCCCGCTCTTTCCCTCATGCACGGGGATGGTCACGCAAGGAACGTGGAGCAGCGTCCACTGGCGGTTGAAG
>DATEQI010000575.1:0-2615 GCA_035272805.1 Alphaproteobacteria bacterium
CGATCTTGAACCAGGCGGGCGAGCGCTCACTCGTCATCCTGGACGAGATCGGCCGCGGGACCGCCACCTTCGACGGCCTCTCGATTGCCTGGGCGACCCTCGAGCATCTCCACGAGGTGAACCGCTGCCGCGCGCTTTTCGCCACGCACTACCACGAGCTCACGGCCCTCTCGGCCAAGCTCTCGGCACTCGCCTGCTACACCATGCGGGTCAAGGAATGGCAGGGCGACGTGGTCTTCCTCCACGAGGTGGCCCCGGGGGCGGCCGACCGCTCCTACGGCATCCATGTGGCGCAGCTCGCCGGGCTGCCGCAAGCGGCCGTCGCGCGCGCCGAGCAGATCTTGGCCGTGCTCGAGCAGGGCGAGGAGGCGAGTGCCTTGACCCGGCTCGCCGACGACCTGCCGCTCTTCAGCGCCGCCGCGGCGCGGCCCAAGGGGGCTCCACCGCGCGGGCCCTCGCCGGTCGAGGAGGCGCTCGCAGAGGCCCATCCCGACGAGCTCACGCCCAAGGAGGCGCTCGAGCTCCTCTATCGCCTCAAGGGGATGAGTGAGCGGAAATAGCCTGCGTGCGAGCCGCGTAACGATGAAAGATAGCTCGCTAAGTAAAGCTAGAGCCGTTCTACTTTAAGTGGGGTCCCATCCCCTCACCCAGCTCCGGGTAAGGCTCGGCTTCGCCTCGCCAACCCTTCGCAACCCTCTCCCCCTTCAGGGGGAGAGGGCAGGGTGAGGGGGAATTTCTTCCAAGCGCGGCACCCAGCGTATCTTGTCTGCGATGACATTCGAATTGTAAAAGAGAAGATCCTTTACGATTGGTTCTAAGTCGGCACGGATCGTAGCCAGGTCGCGGCCCGCTAGATGCAGCCCGGCAAGGTCGGGACTATGAACGTGAAAGCGCCCGTCACCGCTCTTCTTGAACAAGATTTGAATCATAAATTCTTTGGCAGCCGTCATGATCCCATTCCGTTCAGGGATTTTCTCCGCCTCTATTCCAACGCGTAGAATAGCCTGGCCTTTCCCTTATCGGCAACAATTTCCCACGTCGAATCAAAGACTTATTAAGTCCTTGATAGATTCCGCCTTTTTTGGTCCAGGGCGACGCGAACGTGCCAAAGCCGGTACTACGGCACCAGCACGGCGGCCCCCTCGATGCGTCCTTCGCGCAGGCGCGCGAGCGCCTCGTTGGCGTCTTCGAGCGGGAAGGGCACGGTCGCCGTGCGCACGGGGACTTTGGCGGCAATCGCGAGGAACTCCTCGCCGTCCCGGCGCGTCAGGTTGGCGACCGAGCGGACCATGCGCTCCTCCCAGAGCAGGCGATAGGGGAAGCTCGGGATGTCGCTCATATGGATGCCGGCGCAGACCACCACTCCTCCCTTCGCGGTGGCGGCGAGCGCCGCCGGAACGAGGGCGCCGACGGGTGCGAAGATGAGGGCGGCATCGAGTGGCGTGGGCGGGGCCTGGTCCGAGCCGCCCGCCCACACCGCACCGAGGCCGCGGGCGAAGTCCTGGCCGGCCGCATCCCCCGGCTTGGTGAAGGCGAAGACCTTTTGACCGCGATGGCGCGCCACCTGCACCGCGATATGGGCGGCAGCACCAAAGCCGTAGAGGCCGAGCCGGCGGGCGTCGCCGGCCAAACGCAAGGCGCGGTAGCCGATGAGGCCGGCGCACAGAAGCGGTGCCGCCGCCACGTCGCCATACTCCGGCGGGAGCGGGAAGCAAAAGCGCTCGTGCGCGACGGTATATTCGGCATAGCCGCCGTCGATGTCGTAGCCGGTGAAGCGCGCTTGGGCGCAGAGATTCTCGCGGCCCCCGCGGCAATAGGCGCACTCGCCGCAGGTCCAGCCGAGCCAGGGCACGCCGATGCGCGCGCCGGCCGCGAGTGCGGTCACCTGCGGCCCGGTCTCGACCACCGTGCCGACGATCTCGTGGCCCGGGACCAGCGGCAACTTGGGCTGCGCGAGCTCGCCGTCGAGGATGTGGAGATCGGTACGGCAGACGCCGCACGCGTGCACGCGGATGAGCACCTCGTGCGGCCCGGGCCGCGGCGTGGCGCAGGCGGCCTCGTGTCTCAGGGGCTCATGGGCCCGATGGAGCATCATGGCGCGCATCGCTTCCCTCGCCGTAGCTTGCCGAAACTCAAGGATGCCCTCGCTCGCGCGGCCGCTCGCTGATCCAGGTCAATTGGCCGCCTCGCCCTTCGAGACGCGCGCTTCGCGCGCTCCTCAGGGTGAGGTGGCCTGCAAATACAGCGGATTTCCTCATCCTGAGGAGGGCCGAAGGCCCGTCTCGAAGGATGAGGAAATCGGCTCGATGCCAAATGCGATTGCCCTCGACGGCGATGCTCATGGCATGCCCAAGCCCTCCTAAAGTACTATCTTTCTAAAGGACTATCTTTCTTTGGCGCATGAGGGCCGCGGACGGAAGTGAGGGTAGCTCCGGATGAGCGCCGTCGTCACCGAATACGACAAGGCGAGCGGGCACGAGCTCGAAAGCGAGCTCGCAGCACTGGCCGGGCGCGAGCTCCCGGCGGAGAGGCTGCGGCTCGAGGTGCTGGCGTGCTTCCGGCGCGCGCTCGAGCAGGGGCGCGGCGAGTTGCGTCGGCGCTTCGAGGCGAGGCCC
>DATEQI010000576.1:0-2166 GCA_035272805.1 Alphaproteobacteria bacterium
CCCAGGAGGACCTGATAGAACCAGGGATCGCCCGGAGTGGAAACATCGATCAGCAGAAGCAGGATGTTGACGATCGCGAAGAGCGAGAGATGGGTGTAGAAGAGACGCAGCGATTTGACCCGGCGCCAGGCCCACTGCTCGAGCTCGGCCTCGCGCGCGGCCTCGCGGGCGCCGATGCCCGGTGCGATCTCGATGGGCTCGCTGCCCGTGCCCCTGCTGTGTTGGTTTGCCGCCATCCCGCCGTTCCCGTGCCGCTCACCCCGATCGGCGAGCGGAGCAATGCTAGCACGCCGCGGCTGCCATCGCGAGCCGGCTCAATGCGTATGCTCCGCGGTGGGAGGCGGACGCTTGGGCTCGCGATCGAGCGCCGCAATTTCCCGCGCGAGCGCGGCCAGACTCCCCCATCCGGTCTCTTGGCCCGGAATCCAGCGCCCACGCAGATAACCGGCCCGGTCGATCAGAAACTCCATGTGGGCCGGTAAGGGCAATACGCCTTCCGGGCCCGAAACCCTGCGAAAGAGGCTGTAGGCGGCGACCGCATCGGGGTCGGGCTCGGCAAGAATGACGAAAAAGGAGGCCGCTGCCGCTTGCGAAGGGAGTGCCTCCTCAATCGGCAAGGCCACAATCTCGACCCCTTCGCGCGCGAATGCGGGCGCTGCCGCGGCAAGTGCGGTGAGGCGCGGGGCCGACTCGGGCAATGTATAGAGAACCATGAGCACGATCGCCTTGCCGCGTTCGCTCGCGAGCGCCTGCTGTTCGCGACCGGGGAGCTGGAAGGTGAAGTCGGGTGCCTGCACAGGCCGGAACGGCTCGACCTCGGCCGTCATGCCGTTCGCCGCTTCGGCATCGGCTTGGGCGCGCAGGAAAGCGATCACGTCCCAGCGCTCGCTCTCGCCGAGGCTTTGCGCGAAGGGCGGCATGGCGCCATCGGGGCTGCCGCTGCTGATCCACCAGAAGAGGGTGCCGAGCCCGTGATGAAGGAGGTGGCCGCCGCTGAGATCGGCGGGCCGGACGGCGAGAGTCGCGGCGGCAGGCCCGTCGCCGTAGCCATGGGGGCCATGGCAGACGGCACAATTGCCTTGATAGAGCGCAAGCCCGCGGGCAATGGCGCCTGCATCATAGGGGACGGGGGAGCGGTAGTAGCTCGTCGGATAGGCGGCGACGAGAAAATTCGGAAGTGCGATGGCCAGGCCGGCGGCGAGCACGAGCATGCCCCCGGCACTTCGCCACCAGATGCGGCTGACGAGCCCGAGGAAGACGCCGGCAAGACCGGCCAAGGCGAGAAAGGCGGCGACGATCAAGATCGTCTCGTCGTGGAAGGAGAGGGCAGGGCCGGCCGTGGCCAGACGATAGGGAAAGGGCCACTCGGGTTGCTGATGCGCCGCCGGAGTGGTGCCGACGAGCGTGCCGACGAGCGTGACGACGGCGATGCCGAGGATGGTCTCGATGAGCGCATTCCGCCGCAGCGCGTGAAGGGCTGCCTCCTTGGCGCGGCGCGGCACGGCGTCCGCGGTGAGGTGCTTCATGAGGTGCCAGCGGTTGAACGCGGCGAAGGCCACCATGACGAGGAGGAGCGCGAGTTTACCCAAGAGGATGCGGCCATAGACTGTGCCGACCAGCGCTGGAATGCTGCCGACGAGAAACCAGCTGTTGACGAGCCCGCTCGCGAGCAAGGTGGCGACGCTCACCAGGCCGAGGGTCGAGAAGCGCGGCGTTGCCGCTTGGGCGATGCGGAACCAGCCGCGCGCTGCCTCATCGCTTGCGCGCGTGAGGAGGAAGACGAGGCCGGGGAGCGCTCCGATCCAGGCACCGGCGGCGAGCAGGTGGAGCATGTCGGCCCCAAGATGGATATCGCCGTCTATGCCGCTCTCGTCGCCGGCGTGGCCGGCCCAGCCGGTGGTGGCGAGGAGGAGAGCCGCGAGCGCCAACGCGAGCGTCGCGGGCCAGCTGGCTTCGAGCATGCCGCCGCGGCGCCACAGGATGACGACGGTCGGCACGAGGCAGGCCGCGAGCGCCATGCGCATGAGCCACACGCTGCCGAATTTGGTGGCACTCAGGACCAGCGCCAGGATGTGCGGGTCGAGGGCAGCACCGAGCGGGCGGCCGCTCATGCTTGCGGCAAGAAGCCAAAGCCAGAGGAGCGCCGTAAGGACCGTGGCGCCAAGT
>DATEQI010000577.1:0-9887 GCA_035272805.1 Alphaproteobacteria bacterium
CGCACGAACTCGTCGCGCCGGGCGAAGGGAGCCGTCGCGTCGATCGCCATGCGGCCCCAATGGTCCTGGTGCGGATCGCGGTAGAAGGTCGGCGTCGCCGGAATGATGATCGCGTCGACGTCTGGCCGCGAGCGGGTCATGATCGCCCACATCACGTCGTTCATGTCGTAGATGTCGACGTCCTCGTCCACCACCGTGCACATCTTCGCCCAGGTCGGCTCGACTCCCATGACCGCCAGCATGACCTGGCGCGCATGCCCCTCGTATTGCTGCCGGATCTTCACCACCGCGTGGAGGACGAAGGGCTGGCAGGTCACGTCGATGATGCCGGGCAGCACCTCGCTCACGCGCTGGTAGATGTTGGCCGCGACCGAAAGCTCGAGCGTCAGCACCTCCTCCGACGAGCCGCAGAGAATGCTGTGGAAGATCGCGTCCCGCCGCCTGGTCACGCCGAGCACCTCGAACACGGCGTTGGGGCCGACCGGCACGTAATAGCCCATGAACTCGCCGAACGGCCCCTCGGGCCGGCGTTCGTTCGGCAGGAAGCGGCCCTCGATGACGATCTCCGTCGCGGCCGGGACCATGAGGTCGATGTGCTTGGAGGGGCGCATCTCAAGCGGCCTCTTGGCAAGCTTGGCCGCGACCTCGAGCTCATCCACATCGTAAGGCACGGGCGCGGCGGCGGCAAGGAAAGTGGTCGGCGGCGGGCCGATCAGCATCGCCGCCTCAAGGGGCTTGCCCATCTTCTCCGCCTTCTCGTGATAGAGCGTCAGATGATGGCGCGGGGCGAGCCGGCAGCGCAGCTCGCGGTCGCTGATGTACATCGAGCGGTGGAAGGAGAGGTTGGGAACGCCCGTCTCCGGCTCCTTGGCGATGAACATGGCCGAGGTGAAATAGGGCGCTCCGTCGCGCTCCGAATAGGTGAGGAGCGGAAGCTCGCTCAAGGGGCAATCGACGAGGTCGCCCGGCATGGGCACGCTCTGCTTGAGCGGATAGTCGGGGGCAGTACCCAGGTTGGTGAGACGGCTCCACTGCCGGCAGAAGTCGAGCGGTCCGATACCGAGGATCTCGGCGAGTCTTTGGCGCGAGCCGTAGATGTTGGTGAGCACCGGAAGCGCCGTCCCCGTCACCTTGTGGAAGAGGACCGGCTTGTTCCAGCGCCGCTGCGCCGCCTGGGTCACGGCGGCGAGCTCGTGCTTGGCATTGACCTCGCGGCGGACCTCGAGCAATTCGCCGCGCGCCCTGAGACGCTCCATGTATTCCCGCATGTCCCTGCCCTTCCCGCCCAAGCAAATCCCTGAGTTGACGCAAGGGCGCTCTTCTCCCAAGAATGCGAGAGAGTATCGGGAGGAGGACCGACCGCGCAATCGATAGCGCGGAGAGGTGGGAGGCATCGCCCTTGGAGCTCCGCAACTTCGGCCCGACCGGCCGGCGGGTCGCCGCGATCGGACAGGGCACCTGGCAGATGGAACGCGAGCCGCGCGCCGCGGCGGCGGCGCTGCGCCGCGGCATCGAGCTCGGCATGACGCACATCGACACCGCGGAGATGTACGGCTCGGGCAGGGTCGAGGAGATCGTCGCCAAGGCGATTTCAGGCCGGCGCGACGAGCTCTACCTGGTCTCGAAAGTGCTGCCGCAGAACGCCTCGCGCACGGGCACCGTCGCGGCCTGCGAGGCCTCGCTGCGGCGGCTTGGCACCGACCGGCTCGATCTCTATCTCCTGCACTGGCCCGGACGCCATCCGCTCGAGGGCACGATCGAGGCCTTCGATCGGCTTCGCCGCGACGGCAAGATCGGCGCGTGGGGGGTCTCCAACTTCGACGTGAACGAGCTCGAGGGTGCGCTCTCCATCGCCGGCCCCGGCAAGATCGCCTGCAATCAGGTGCTCTACCATCTCGAGGAGCGCGCGATCGAGCACCGCATCGTGCCCTGGTGCGAGGCGCACGGTGTTGCCGTGGTCGCCTACAGCCCGCTCGGCCAGGGCGACTTCCCCGCGCCACGCTCGGCAGGGGGCCGCGTGCTCGCGGCACTCGCGGAGAGGTATTCCGCGACCCCGCGCCAAGTGGCACTCGCCTTCCTCATCCGCCGGCCCTCGCAATTCGCCATTCCGAAGTCCTCGCGACTTGGCCATGTCGCCGAGAATGCCGGCGCTTTCCGCGTCAAGCTCGATGCGGCGGCGATCGCGGAGATCGAGGCGGCCTTCCCCCTCGGCCGCAAGCGCAGCCTGCCCATGCTGTAGGGCGTGGCGCACACTCGGTGAACAGCCTTTCCAATCGCTGCTCTAAGGCTGATATAAGGCCTCGGATTTATGGAGATGTGAACACCCCCCTCCCTACCCTCCCCCTCAAGGGGGGAGGGGAAGTGAATCGCCTGGCAACAAAATTCCCCCTCCCCCTTGAAGGGGGAGGGTGGGGAGGGGGTGACGCTCGAATTTCTGAGTGTACGCACTGAGGTCGCGGACGAGCGGACGGCGCGGATGTACTTCGACAAGCGTCTCTGGCGGATGATGCGCGGTGCGCGTTGGCGGCTCGCGGCACAAGTCGCGGCGGGGCTCGTCGCCGCCGGCGTCGGCATCGCCCGCTTCGTCTTCCTCGGCTGGCTGCTCGCGCGCGTGTTCGAGGGTGCGGGGGCGCAGGCCCTCATGCTGCCCGCAGCAGGGGTCGCCGCCGCGGTCCTGCTGCGGGGTGCCCTTGAGCACGTCCGCACCATGATCGCGCACGTGACCGCCGCGCGCATACAGGAAATTCTCCGCGGCGAGCTTTACGACAAGGTGGCCGAGCTCGGGCCCGCCTGGTTCGCGGGCGCGCGCACCGGCGGCGTCATGCTCTCGCTGACCGACGGGGTCGAGCAGCTGCAGACTTTCTTCGGGCAATATCTGCCACAGCTTTGCATAGCAGGCCTGACGCCGCTCGCGATCTTCGCCTTCATCGCCTGGTGGGACGTGCCGGTCGCCGGCGTGATGGTCGCAGCAGCACTCCTCGGCCTCGTGCTGCCGATGCTCTTCCACCGCCTCGACCGCCGCGCGAGCCTCGCGCGCCAGAGGAGCTTCAAGGCCTTCGGCGCGGAATTGCTCGACGCCATCCAGGGCCTGGCCACGCTCAAGGCCTTCGGCCAAAGTGCGGCCTACGGGCGCATGCTCGCCAAGAAATCGCGCGAGCTCGCGGATAGCACCATGTGGGTGCTGGCGACGAGCACCATGACGCGCGGCGTCACCGACGTGACCGTCGCGGTCGGCGCCGCCGCCGCCCTCGGCCTCGGCGCCTACCGCGTGTCGCACGGGCTCATGGGTCTCACCAGCCTCCTCATCGTGCTCATGGCGGGCACCGAGATCTTCCGGCCGCTCAGGGATTTGCGCGCGGTGCTGCACCAGGGCATGGTGGGCCAAGCGGCGGCGAGCGGCATCAACGAGCTGCTGGCGACCCCGGCACCGATGCAGCCCTCCTTCACGCTTCCGCCGGTCGCCCTTTCGCCCACCATCGCCTTCGAGGATGTCCGTTTCTCCTATCCGGGCGGACGCCGAGCCGCCCTCGACGGCCTCTCCTTCACCGTCGCCGCGGGGGAATGTCTCGGCATCGTGGGTCCGAGCGGGGGCGGCAAATCCACCATCACGCGCCTCCTCCTGCGGCTTTACGACCCGCAGGAAGGCAAGATCGCAATCGGCGGCCACGATCTGCGGACGCTCGACCCGGAGCGGGTGCGCCGGGAGATCGCGTTGGTGCAGCAGGACACCACGCTCTTTCACGGCACGGTCGAGGAGAACCTGAGGCTCGGCAAGCCCGATGCCAGCAGCGCCGAGATCGAGGCCGCCGCGCGCGCGGCGAACGCGCAGGATTTCATAGAGGCGTTGCCGTCGGGCTACGCCACGCTCATCGGCGAGCGCGGCGCCAAGCTCTCGGGCGGCCAGCGCCAGCGCCTGGCGATCGCGCGGGCGCTCCTGCGCGACGCGCCGATCCTGATCCTGGATGAGGCGCTCTCCTCGGTCGACGCCGAGAACGAGGCCATCATCCAAGAGGCGCTCGATCGCCTCATGGCCGGCCGCACCACGCTCATCCTCGCCCATCGTCTCTCGAGCGTGATAGGGGCCGACCGCATCCTCGTGCTCGAGGAAGGCCGCATCGCGGAGAGCGGCACGCACGACGAGCTGATCCGGCGCGAGGGTCCCTACCGGCGGCTCATGGGCGCCCAGGCCGAGGCGACCGGCCCGGCGGCAGCGGCACCTGCCGAGCGCGCGATCGCGGCAGCACCCGTCCCCGACCTCCTCGGCCATGTCGAAGGCGAGGGCGAGCCGGCGGATGCCATCTTGCGCGCCGAGGGCACGGGCCTGGCCAAGACGCTCGCAACCCTCACACGCTTCATCCTGCCGTGGCGCGGCCAGCTCGCCGCTACCGTGCTTTCGGGCGTGGGGCGCGTCGCCGCCTTCATCGGCGTCGGCGTCATCGGCGCCCTCATCGTCGCGGCGGTCAAGCAAGGGAGCCCCTACGTCACGCTCCTCATCCTCCTAGCACTGCTGGCGCCGCTCGCGGGCGTGCTGCATTGGCTCGAATCCTGGCTCGCCCACGACATGGCGTACCGCCTGCTCGCGCACATGCGCATCGCCCTTTTCGCCAAGCTCGATGCCTTGGCGCCGGCCTACCTGCTGCGCCGCCGCTCGGGCGACCTCGTAGCACTTGCCACCCAGGACGTGGAGACGGTCGAATTTTTCTACGCGCACACGGTCGCCCCGGCACTGGTGGCGCTCCTCGTGCCCGCCACGGTGCTGGCAACCCTCGCGGCACTGGCCTGGCCGACCGCGCTGGCACTCCTGCCCTTCCTCCTCTACGTCGGCCTGGCGCCGCTCTTCCTGCGCCGGCGCATCGATCGCCTGGGTGCCTTTGCGCGCGAAGGGCTCGGCCGCATGACCGCGCACATCGCCGACACCATCCAGGGGCTTTCCGAGCTTGTCGCCTTTCAGGCCGTCGCGCGCCGCCGCGCCTCCTTCATGGAGCTCGTGCGGGCCTACGATGGGGTGCGCCTCGAGTTCTTCCGCGACCTCTCCCGCCAGGCAGCCCTGCTTGAGGTCGCCACCGGATTGGGCGGTCTGGCGGTCGCCCTAGCAGGGGCCTTCCTCGCCACCGAGGGGGGCCTCGCGCCCACGCTCCCCCCGCTCCTGACCTTGCTTGCGGTCGCGGCCTTCCTGCCGGTCTCCGAGATCGCCAATGTCGGCCGGCAGCTCGCCGACACCTTCGCCTCCGCCCGCCGCTTGCAAGCGGTCGAGAGCGAGCCCGTGACGGTCAAGGACGGAGCGGCCATGCCCGCGCCACCGCAGCGCGGCGGCTCGGCCATCCGTTTCGACCGCGTCAGCTTCGCCTATCCCGGAGCCTCCCACCGAGCGCTCACTGAAGTGAGCCTGGCGATCGCACCGGGCGGGACGGCGGCTCTCGTCGGTCCCTCGGGGGCGGGCAAGACCACCGCCGCCAACCTGCTGCTGCGCTTCTGGGATCCGAGCGAGGGCGCGATCACGCTCGACGGCCTCGACTTGCGCGACTACGCCCTCGACCATCTGCGCCGCCGCATCGCCCTCGTCGCGCAGGACACCTATCTCTTCAACGACACGCTCCGCGCCAACGTGCGGCTCGCGCGTCCCGAGGCCGCGGAGGAGGAGATCGCGCTGGCGGTCGAGCGGGCGGCCCTCGCCGAGTTCGTCGAGAGCCTGCCCGAGGGCCTCGACACGCGCGTGGGCGAGCGCGGCGTGCAGCTCTCTGGCGGACAGCGCCAGCGCGTGGCGATCGCCCGCGCCTTTCTCAAGAACGCGCCCGTGCTGATCCTCGATGAGGCGACCTCGCACCTCGACGCGATCAGCGAAGCGCAGGTGCGGGCGGCCCTCGCCGCGCTGATGCGCGACCGCACCACGATCGTGATCGCCCACCGGCTCTCGACGGTCCGCGCGGCGGACCTCATCGCGGTGCTCGACGGCGGCCGCCTCGTCGAGACCGGCACGCACGCGAGCCTGCTCGCGCGCGGCGGGCTCTATGCCGCGCTCGTCGAGCGGCAGCTCGGCCTTGGCCGTGCCGCGGAGTAGCACCGCCATGCTTTCCGAGGGCGGCGGGAGATGGAACATTCCGTCCCCGGGACCGTTAGGTGAGATGCAACACTCCATGCGCAATCGCGTCCAAAATGCGGAGGCATCCCAATGGCCAATAACCGAGCCGCAATGGCATTCCTTGCCATCTCTTTGCTCAGCTTCCATGCTCATGCCCAGCAGCCGATGCAGCCGGCAAGGCAAGGCGACATCACCTTCGTCAGCGGCGGCATCAGCATCGAGGAAAGAGAAGCCATGAAGGCAATGGAGGGCAGCTACAACCTGCGCCTCCTCTTCGTCGCCCAGGACAGCGGGGAGTATCTCTGGGGGGTCAAGGTCCAGCTCATGGACCGCGAGGGCAAGACGCTGCTCGAGGCGGTATCGGACGGGCCCTACTTCCTCGCCCAGGTAAGCCCCGGCCGCTACACGATCGTTGTGGAGGACGCCGGCCGGGCGATCAGGAAGTCGGTGGAGGTGCTACCCGACCACGCCGTCTCGGAACAGTTCACCTGGCCGAGCTCGTGAGCTGGCGGCGTCATGCCGCTGGCGCGAACGGGTTCAGTGTTCGCACGCCGAGCCTTTCGAAATCGCGAACGTTTCGGGTCACGACAGTTAGGTCGTGAACGAGGGCCGTTGCCGCGATCATGGCGTCCTCGACGAGATCGTTCGATCGGCGATGGAGCAGCCTTGCCCAATAGCGGAACGCCTGCACGTCCATCGGCAGCACGTTGTAGGTCAAGGCGAGCTCTTCGAGCCAGGCCTCGATCTCGGCGGCCTTCGCAGGATTTTGGTCCCTCGTGATCTCCACCCCGGCCTGCAACTCGCCGATGGTCACGGCGGAAAGGTAAAGGTCGGAGTCGCGCACGCGCTTCAGCCAGGCCAGCACTCGAGCATGCGGACGCGGGCGCCGCAGCTCCGAGACGACATTGGTGTCGAGCAGATACATGGTGGCTCAATCGAGGCGTGCCGGCTCACGGCGCTGCCGCCGACCGCGGCGAGGGGTGGGGATGTCCGCCCGAGCTGTCTCCGCCAGCAAGAGCTCTTTGAGCGTCCTGCGAGCGGATTGCCGGAGCCGCCGCCAATCCTCCACGGGAACGAGCACGGCCGCCTCCGCCCCGCGCTTTGTCACCAGCTGCGGGCCGTTCTTGAGGCAGGTCGCGAGAAACTCGCTAAAGCGGGCCTTGGCCTCCTGCACCGACCAGCTCTTCATGCCGCGCGCTCCGCCAAATCAACCTAGTCATGTAACTAGTCTTTGTTGCGGGCAAAAGCAAGCAATGTCTCGCACTCCCTCACCCTCCCGTCCCTTCGGGACGGGCCCCTCCCTCTCCCGCTTGCGGGAGAGGGTTGGGGCGAGGGACGGCGCCGCTCAGGCGGCCTCGAGGAGCGGGCTCTGCTCGCGCTCGAGGATGCGCATGACCGCCGGTCGCTTCAGCATGCGGCCCTTCCACGCGGTATAATTGGCGAGCTCCTTGACCGGCAACTGGATGCGCGTGGCCCAGCCGTAGAAGACGAGCGCGTAGGGGTCGGCGGTCGTGTACTGCGCGCCCATGAGCCACTCCTTGCCCTTGAGCAGGCCGTCGATTTCCTGGAGGTTGGCCCAGAACGCCTTGCGGCCGGTCTCCTTGACCGTGGCGTGCGCGGCTTGATCTTCCGCGAAGCGCTCGGGGCGGAAGATGTGGGCGAAGGACGGGTGCACCGTGTTCGAGAACCAGGCCATCGTCGAGATGCAGCGCGCCTCCTCGAAGGGATCGGCGGGAAGCAGCTTGGCCTCGGGGAAGCGCCGCGCGACGTAGCTCAGGATGGCGACGTTCTCGGTGAGCACCCTGCCGTCGACGGCGAGTGCGGGCACCTTGCCGCGCGGATTGATCTTGAGATAGGCCTCCGTCTTCTGCTCGCCCTTCGCGATCGACGTGAGCTGCTCCTCGTATTTTGCGCCGCTCTCCTCGAGCGTGAGGCGCGACGCCATGGAACAGGCACCCGGCGAGAAATAGAGCTTCAACATGGCAGCGACCTCCGGTTTGTTTGGTTGCAGGCAAGCTTGCCGCCTCGAGCGAGGAATGTCCAGAGCGAGCGGCCCCGTCTACTTCTCGAGCAGCGAGGGGTCGTGAAGCGTGGTGTCCTGGCCCGCGACCGGGTCGGCGATCGCCTCCTTGAGGCTGTGCGCCCACTTCCATTCGGCGGACGGCCGCACGCGGCCGTCGCTGCCGACCTGATCGATGCCCCAGTAGATCTCGAGCCGGTGGTTGTCCGGATCGCGGAACTCGACCGCGATCTGGACGCCGGCGCGGCGGCGACCCTCGAAATCGATCTTGACGTTGTGCTTGTGCAAGTGATCGCGCGCGCGCAACACCTCGTCGAGCGTCGCCACCTCGAAGGCGACGTGGTTGAGCTCGAGGTTCTCCGCCGCTTCCTTCATGGAGCCGACGAGGGCGATGCCGTGATGGTCGGCGTTGCAGCGCATGAAGACCATCCCGCCGGGCACCATGTCGTCGGGATAGACGTCCGAGACGCTGAAGCCGAGCACCTCGGTGTAGAAGCGCACCGAGCGCTCCATATCGGCGACGTTGAGGACGACGTGCCCGATCTTGCCGATGCGAAAGGGCAGACCCCCCGGTCGCTTGAACTGCTTCAGCCGTTGCGCATCGGTCGCCATGCGGAGCCTCCCCGAGAGCGATGAAAATAGCGGGGGCGAGCCCTCAAGTCCATCGGCGTGCTTGGCACGTAGTGGCTCAATTTCACCTCATCCTTCGAGACGGCCGCTGCGCGGCCTCCTCAGGATGAGGTGAAACCCGAGCTCCAAGTCCTCATCCTGAGGAGCGTCGCGCTTGCGACGCGTCTCGAAGGATGGGGACTTGGGCAAGGCGACCCACTACCGCGTGACGACAAGATTGCGTCCGCAGGTCGCGGAGGCTGGGCAAACGCCCCGCTCTCGCCCCGATGGCAAAGGATTTTGGCGCTCCGCATCCGAGCGAGTTGACCTTGCGGGCCGGCTTGCCTAGCCTGCCTGTGACGAGATCGAGCACGCGGGCGAGCGTACGCAAAATAACCGCTCTGGAGGATGAGACGATGAGGACGGCAATTCTGGCGACCCTATTGGCGGCGGGAGCAGCGCTCGCCCCGATGGCGGCTGAGGCGCAAGGGACCGTCTATATTCCCGGCGTCATCGAGCTCTCCGGGGCGGGTGCGGTCTCCGGCACCAACTTCCGCGACGGCATCGTCCTCGCCGAAGAGGAGATCAACGCCAAAGGCGGCATCCTGGGGCGCAAGATCGATACGCCCTTTCTCGATACCCAGAGCGACGCCGGCATCTCGCGGGCGCAGATCCAGAAGGTGCTCGACAACAAACCCTACGTCATCCTCGGCCCGGTCTTCTCCGGCTCGGTGGTGGTCGACATGAAGCTCACCCAAGAGGCCGAGATTCCGGAAATCGTCGGCGGCGAGGCAGCCGCCATCACGCAACAAGGCGACCCCTACGTCTTCCGTACCTCCTTCGGCCAGCAATTCAGCATGCCGAAAATCGCCAATTACCTGCGGGACGAGCTGAAGATCAAGACCGTCGCCGTTCTTTGGGTGAACAACGATTTCGGCAAGGGCGGCCGCGACCAGTTCATCAAGGAGATGAAGGCCAGGAGCATCGAGGTCGTCGCCGACATCTCCACGGAATCGGGGCAAGCCGACTTTTCGTCCGACGTGGTCAAGGTCAAGGCCGCCAACGCCGATGCGATCTTCGTCTATACCAACGAGGAGGAGAGCGCGCGCTTCCTGAGGGAGGCGAAAAAGCAGGGTGTCACCACGCCGCTGATCGGCGAGACGACGCTCTTGGGCCAGC
>DATEQI010000578.1:0-8420 GCA_035272805.1 Alphaproteobacteria bacterium
GGCGCGGGGAGCGTCACCAGCGCCACGTCGAGCGCGTTCTCCTCGAGCGATCTCAGAATGTCCGGCGTATTGCCGGTGCTCACCGCGATCTCCAAGGAGGGGAAGCGCCGGCGCAGCTCGCGCAGCATCGCGGGCAGAAGATAGATGCACGCGGTGGCGCCCGTGCCCAGGCGGACCCGGCCCACCGTCCCGGTTGCGTGATAGGCGACCGCTTCGACGGCGTCGGCCACCGCCTCGTCGATCTTGCGGATATGGCGGAGGAGATCGCGGCCGGCCGTAGTCGGCTGCGCGCGCTTGCCGACGCGCTCGATGAGGCGCACGCCGAGACGCCGCTCGAGCTGGCGCACCTGCAAGCTGACCGCGGGCTGCGTGAGGTTGAGCCGCGCCGCGGCGGCAGAGAAGCTGCCGAGGGCGCTCACGTCGGCAAAGGCCCGCAGCTGATCGAGATTGAGGCCGCGCATGCCAAAGTTTCCTTTATGGATCCGATAATAACATTAAATTTTCCTTTGGTCTTGCGCTGCGGTAGTGAGTCACGTTGCCCAAGTCCTCATCCTTCGAGACGCGCCGCAAGCGCGACGCTCCTCAGGATGAGGACTCGGAGCTTGGGTTTCACCTCATCCTGAGCAGGCCGCGAAGCGGTCGTCTCGAAGGATAAGGTGAATCCGACCCACTACCCGCGCCGCCGCAAGCTGTCTTGGCCGGCGGAGCGCTCGGCGGCACCGGCGGAGGATCGCCCCATGGCGGATGGCAACAAGGAGAGCGCAGCCATCGCAGGCGCGGATTCGTTGCCCGATGGGGCGGCGGACCCGCGCGCGCGATCGCGGGCGTGGCTCGTGTGGACGCTCGCCGCGGCACAGCTTGTCTCCTGGGGCTCGCTCTATTACAGCTTCTCCCTCTTCGTCATCCCCATGCAGCGCGAGCTCGGCTGGTCCAAGACGGAGCTCAATGGCGCACTCTCGCTCGGGCTCCTCATCACCGGCTTGAGCGGATTGCCGGTCGGCGCCTGGATCGACCGGCGCGGCGGCCGCGCCTTGATGACGCTCGGCTCGTTGAGTGCCGCCGTGCTGCTCTTCGCCTGGTCCCGCGTCGAGAGCCCGGCCGCTTTCTACGTCATTTGGGCGCTCTTGGGAGCGGTGCTCGCGACCGTGCTCTACGACCCGGCCTTTGCGGTGCTCACGCGCGACTTCGGCCCCGGCTTCCGCAAGGCGATCCTGACGCTGACGCTGGTCGCCGGCTTCGCCAGCACCGTCTTCGTTCCGCTCACCGAGCTCCTCGTCGAGCAGCTCGGCTGGCGCGCAACGCTCGCAGTACTCGCGCTCTGCAACCTCGTTCCGGCAAGCCTGCATGCGCTTTTCCTGCCGGGCGCAGGGAGAGAGACGCGAAAGAGCGCTCCGCCCGCGGCCAAAGATGCAGCACCCGCCGGCCTCTCGCCGCTCAGGAAAGCGATGCGCAGGGCGACCTTCTGGTGCCTGCTCGCCTCCTTCGCAGCCGCAGCCGCCACCTCCTCCTCGGTCGTCTTCCATCTCGTCCCGCTCTTGAGCGAGCGCGGCGTCGATCCGGCCACCATCGTGTCGTGCATCGCGGTCATCGGCCCCATGCAGGTCGCCGGCCGCCTCGTCCTCTTCGGCCTCGGCGCCAAGCTAGGTGCCGAGCTTCTCGGCAGCCTCAATGTGCTGGCGATCCCCCTCTCCCTCTTAGCACTCCTCCTCTTGCCGACGAGCCTCGCCACGCTCGTCTCTTTTGCCGCCCTCTACGGCTTGGGCAACGGCATCATGACGATCGTGCGTGGCACCGCGGTGTCCGACCTCATCGGGCGCGAGGGCTACGGTGCCATCAACGGCACGCTCGCCTTGCCCAACAATTTCGCGATGGCCACGGCCCCCTTCGCGGTAGCGACGCTGTGGGCCGCCTGGGGCGGCTACCAGCCCGTGCTGTGGGCGATCTTCGCGACGTCGTGCCTCTCCGCCCTCGCCTTCTGGCTCGCGGTGGCGACGGCAAGGGGACGCGGCGACAGGCCGCAAGGCGGGCCGTGAGCGCCGCCGCAACTCTGCCCCCTCTTGGCCAGCGCCTGACGACGGCCTATTATTTTCGCGTCCTCGACTGGGGAGCGAGCTGCACGATGCGCGGCACTCTTGCGATGCGGGCCTCAATTCTCGCCGCTTTCCTCCTCGCACCTTCGCTTGCGGGTGCCGATGCGGTCCCCGTCTTTTCCGAAAGCGGCCCCGACGCCGAGGCCTACGGCCAAGCGGAGCATTACCCGGTCGGCGCACCTGGCCACTTGCGCGAGCAACGTTTCCTCGTCGGCAGCCTGAGCCACTTGGACCGCGTGCTCTCCTCCAATCCAGTGGCGCGCGCTGCGGTCGCCTCGCCCCTTGCACGGGCGGACGCGGAGATAACGCTCAGCTACCGCCATCTTGGTGCAGACCATACGCTGGCGGATTATCTCGAGCGCCATCCTGCGACCGGGCTCCTCATCCTCAAGGGCGAGACCATCCTCTTCGAGCATTACCGCTACGCGCGCACCGACCGCGACCGCTTCACCTCCGAGTCGATGGCCAAGACGATCACCGCCATGCTGGTGGGAATCGCCGTCGCGGAGGGTGCGATCAAGTCGATCGACGACGCGGCCGCGGACTACGTGCCCGAGCTTGCGGGCAGCGAGTTCGGCCGTACGCCGATCAGGGCGCTTTTGCACATGGCGTCGGGCATCGCCTACAGCCAGACCTACGACGGTACCGACGACAGCGCCCGATTCAACCGCGAGCTCTGGCGCCGCGACAGTCCCGGCGCTGCGGCCGCGATCATGACGTTCAATAGCCGCATCGCCGAGCCGGACAGCTTCTGGTACTACGCCAACATCAATACCGAACTCTTGGGCCTCGTCCTCGCGCGCGCGGTCAAGCTGCCGCTCGCCGTCTATCTCGAGCAGCACATCTGGCAGCGCATCGGCAGCGAGGCGGATGCGACCTGGGTGGTCGACGCCGCGGGGCAGGAGGCGGCCTTCTGCTGCTTCAATGCGGTCTTGCGCGACTGGGGCCGGCTCGGCCTGCTCCTCGCCAACGACGGCGCCTGGCACGGCGAGCAACTCATCCCGCGGCAATGGGTGATCGACGCCACGACCGCGGCCCCGCCGGGGAATTTCCTCGCGCCCGGTACGGCGACGCCGCTCTATGGCTACGGCTATCAGGTATGGATCATGCCGGGGCCGCGGCGCCAATTCACCCTTCTCGGCATCCACGGCCAGGCGCTCTTCGTCGATCCGGCCGCGAAGCTCGTCCTCGTGCACACCGCCGTGCGCCCGAAGCCGACCGGCAATCCCGGGCAGGGCGAGCTCATCTCGCTGTGGAAGGGCCTGGTCGAGCAATATGGCACGGGTGCCGCCGATCCACCCCCGCCGTAGCATCCCTGGATTGCTTCGCCTTCGGCTCGCAATGACGAGATCGTCATTGCGAGGAGGCGAAGCCGACGAAGCAATCCAGAGGCATCCGAGAGATGCACCGCCCTACACGTCGAGATTCGCCACCTTGAGCGCGTTCTGCTGGATGAAGTCGCGGCGCGGCTCGACCACGTCGCCCATGAGGGTGGAGAACACCTCCTCCGCCTCGTCGGTGTGCTCGACCCTGACCTGGAGGAGGGTGCGCGCCTGGGGATCGAGGGTGGTCTGCCAGAGCTGCTCCGGGTTCATCTCGCCGAGCCCCTTGTAGCGCTGGATGGTGACGCCCTTGCGGCCGAGCTCCATCACCGCATCCACGAGCCCGATGGGCCCCGCGATCAGGACCTCGCGCTCCTTCGCGATGAGCTTGCCGCGCTTGACGTAGAGCTGCTGCAGCTTGCCCGCGAAGGCATCGACGCGCCGGGCCTCCGCCGAGCGGATCACCGAGCCGTCGATCACGTGGCGCTCGGCGACCCCGCGCAAAGTGCGCGTGAACTCGAGCCCGCCGTCGGCAAGCGGGACGGCCTTCCAGCCGCGCGCGTGCTCCGCCGAGAGCCGGTCGAGGCGCGAGGCGATGTAGGCGGCGGCCCTCTCGGCCTGGGTGCGGTTCGAGAGGATCTGGGGGTTGAAGGCCCCCGCGATCGCCACCTGCTCGACCACGGCCGCATTGCCGATGTGGCGGATGAGGGGCTGGAGGAGCGCCTTCACCCGGCGCGCCTCCTCGACGATCTGGCGCAAGTCGGCACCCGCGTGCTGCACGCGGTCATGGCTGGTGAACACCGCCTCCTCAAGCGCCGCCCCCATGAGGAAGTCCTCGAGCGCGCGGTCGTCCTTGAGATAGACCTCGGAGGCGCCGCGCTTGGCGCGATAGAGCGGCGGCTGGGCGATGTAGAGGTGGCCGTGGCCGATGAGCTCGGGCATCTGGCGGTAGAAGAAGGTGAGGAGGAGGGTGCGGATGTGGCTGCCGTCCACGTCCGCGTCGGTCATGATGATGATCTTGTGGTAGCGCAGCTTGGAGGCGTCGAAGTCCTCGCGCCCGATGCCGGTGCCGAGCGCCGAGATGAGGGTGCCGATCTCGGCCGAGCCCAGCATCTTGTCGAAGCGCGCGCGCTCGACGTTGAGGATCTTGCCGCGCAAGGGGAGGATCGCCTGGCGCGCGCGGTCGCGGCCCTGCTTGGCGGAGCCCCCCGCCGAATCGCCCTCGACGATGAAGAGCTCCGACTTGGCGGGGTCGCGCTCCTGGCAGTCGGCGAGCTTGCCGGGGAGCGAGGCCATGTCGAGGGCCCCCTTGCGCCGCGTGAGCTCGCGCGCCTTGCGCGCGGCCTCGCGCGCCGCCGCCGCCTCGACCACCTTGCCCACGATACGCTTGGCGTCCGCCGGGTGCTCCTCGAACCACGCTTTGAGCTTGTCGCCCACGATCCCCTCGACCACGGGGCGTACCTCGGAGGAGACGAGCTTGTCCTTGGTCTGCGAGGAGAATTTCGCATCCGGCACCTTGCAGGAGAGCACGCAGGTGAGCCCCTCGCGCATGTCGTCGCCGGTGAGCTGCACCTTCTCCTTCTTGGCAATGCCTTGCTCGTTGGCGTAGCTGTTGACGGTGCGCGTGAGGGCCGCGCGGAAGGCGGCGAGATGGGTGCCGCCGTCGCGTTGCGGGATGGTGTTGGTGAAGCACAGCATGGTCTCGTGGTAACTGTCGTTCCACTGCAGCGCCGCACCGACCGTGATCCCGTCGCGCGTGCCCTCGAGGACGATCGGGCCCTGATGGAGCACCGTCTTGGAGCGGTCGAGCCACTTCACGAAGGCCTCGATGCCGCCCTCGTAGTGGAGCTCGACCGATTTCGGCTGCAGCCCGCGCGCGTCGGTGAGCTTGAGGTAGACGCCGGAATTGAGGAAGGCGAGCTCGCGCATGCGGTGCTCGAGGGTGGCGTAGTCGAACTCGGTCTTGGTGAAGACCTTCTTCGAGGGATGGAAGGTGATCTCGGTGCCCGAGCGGCCGGCGTGCGGGCCGACGACCGCAAGCGGGGCCTCGGGCACGCCGTCGCGGAAGCGCATGACGTGCTCGGCACCGTCGCGCCAGATGCGCATCTCGAGGAGCTCGGAGAGCGCGTTCACCACCGACACGCCGACGCCGTGCAGTCCGCCCGAGACCTTGTAGGAGTTCTGGTCGAACTTACCGCCGGCATGGAGCTGGGTCATGATGACTTCGGCGGCGGAGACACCCTCCTCCGCGTGGATGTCGACGGGAATGCCGCGCCCGTTGTCCTTGACGGTGACCGAGCCGTCGGCATTGAGCGTCACCTCGATGCGGTCGCAATAGCCGGCAAGGGTCTCGTCGATGGCGTTGTCGACCACCTCGTAGACCATGTGATGGAGGCCCGAGCCGTCGTCGGTGTCGCCGATATACATGCCCGGCCGCTTGCGCACGGCATCGAGCCCGCGCAGAACCTTGATCGAGTGGGCGTCGTAGGTCCCTTCGCCGCTCTCTTGCGCGTGGGCGCGTTTCTTCTCGACCGGCTTCTTTTCTTTCTCTTTCTGTGTCATCGCCTTGCCTTGTCCTTCACCGCGCCACGACGTTGCCGTCGACCACGCGGAAATGCTGGGCGCCGGCCCCCAGGCTCTCGAACATCGCCTCGTCCGTGCCGCTCAGCCAAGCCTGGCTGCCGAGGGCGGCCAGCTCCTCGTAAAGTGCCGTGCGCCGCACCCGGTCGAGGTGGGCCGCAACCTCATCGAGCAGCAGGAGGGGTGCGCTCCCGCGCTCGAGCGTCTCGAGACGCGCGTGCGCGAGCACCAGCGAGAGAAGGAGGGCCTTCTGCTCGCCGGTCGAGGAGAGGGCCGCCGGCATGCCGCTCGCGAGGTGGCGCACCGCGAGATCGCTTCGGTGCGGCCCGTCCTTGGCACTGCCCGCGACGGCATCCTCGGCGCGCGAAGCCGCGAGGAGGGCGCGGAAGCGCTCTTCGGCGGCGAGTGCCGGAGCCTCGTCGAGCCAACCCTCGAGCGTGCCTTGAAGCGATATAGAGGCGGCGGGGAAGGGGCCGCGGCCGAGCTCGAGCGAGCCTCTGAGCCGCCGCACGAGCCGGCGTCTCGCCGCCGCGATGGCGACGCCGGTCTCCGCCATGGCGTCCTCCAAGGTGTGCAACCAAATGGTATCCCTTGAGCCCTCGCGCAAGAGCCGCGCGCGCTCCCTGAGCGCGTGATCGTAGGCGGCGACGCGCGCGGCATGCTCCGCATCGTGGCCATAGACCATGCGGTCGAGAAAGCGCCGGCGCGCGCTCGAGCCCTCCTGGAAGAGCCGGTCCATCTCGGGCGTCACCCACAGCACGGCCAGGTGGCGCGCGAGCTCCGCGTGGCTGCGCGCCGCCTTGCCGTCGATGCGCACAAGCCGGCGCAGCGAGGCAGGCCCCGCCTCGGGATCGCGGCCCGTGCCGATCTCGAGCACGCCCGCGGCCGTCAGAACCGTCGCGGCAACCGCCCAAGGAATGCCAGCACCGGCACCGCGCCGGCCCACCTCCTCGAGCCGCGCGCGCCGCAAGCCGCGGCCGGGCGCCAGGAAAGAGAGCGCCTCGAGCAGATTGGTCTTGCCCGCACCGTTGGGCCCGGTCAGCACCACGGGCCGCGCGTCGACCTCGAGACGCAAGGCCCCATAAGAGCGGAAATCGCCGAGCACCAGGCGCCGCACCCAAAGCCGGCGCGCCGGCGCCGCGGCACTCGCGGGTGCGGGAGCGCTCTCCTCGAAGCTATGGCGCGCCGCGTCCCTCACACCCGCATCGGCATCAGCACATAAAGAGCGCTCTGGTCCGCCACGTCGCGGACCACGGTGGGCGATGCCGCATCCGACATCTCGAATCTGGCGCCCTCGCCCTCGATCTGCTTGGTGATGTCCAGGAGATAGCGGGAGTTGAAGCCGATCTCGATGGCGCCCGCGTTGTACTTCACCTCGAGCTCCTCGGTGGCGCTGCCCGCCTCCGGGCTGCTGGCGGAGAGGGTGAGCGTGCCGTCCGCGAGCGAGAGCTTCACCGCGCGCGACTTTTCCGTCGAGATGGTCGAGACGCGGTCGACCGCATTGGCGAACTCCGTGCGATCGACCTCGAGCACCTTGTCGTTGTGCTGCGGGATGACCCGCTCATAGTCCGGGAAGGTGCCGTCGATCAGCTTCGAGGTGAGCATCGTGTCGTCGAAACCGAAGCGGATGCGCGTCTCGGAGAGCCCGATCGCGACCGGCGCCTCGGTGGTGTCGATCAGCTTGCGCACCTCGATGACCGTCTTGCGCGGCACGATCACGCCCGGCATGCCCTCGGCCCCCGTGGGCAGCGCCATCTCGACTCGCGCCAGGCGATGCCCGTCGGTCGCCGCCGCACGCAGGAACTTGACCTTGTCCTGCTCGGCGCCGTGCAGGTAGATGCCGTTCAGGTAATAGCGCGTCTCCTCGGTCGAGATCGCGAAGGAGGTGCGGTCGATGAGGCTCCTCAGCTCGCCTGCCGCAAGCGCGAATTCGGTCGGCAGCTCGCCCCCCGTCATCACCGGGAAATCCTCGGGCGGCAGCGTCTGCAGGGTGAACTGGGAGCGCCCGCACTTGATGAGGAGCTGGGAGCGCTCGCCCTGCGCCTCGAGGCGGACCTGGGCGCCTTCGGGCAGCTTGCGCACGATATCGTAGAAGGTGTGGGCGGGTGCGGTCGTGGAGCCTTCCTGCGCGATCTCGGCCGGTGCGGACTCGACGATCTCGAGGTCCATATCGGTCGCGGTCAGCCCGACCGAGCCCGCCTTCGCCTGCATGAGCACGTTGGCGAGGATGGGGATCGTGTTGCGGCGCTCCACGACGCTCTGTACGTGAGCGAGCGAGCGCAATAGGGCCGCACGTTCGATGGTGAGTTTCATGGCGGACCGGAGCCGAGCAATTGGGTCAAGAAGCGATCAGCAGCCGCCGGCGAAGGATCGCCCGAGGCCCCGCTCGGCGGCGCCCGACCGGCACCCGCGCGCGGAGCGGCAGTAT
>DATEQI010000579.1:0-6187 GCA_035272805.1 Alphaproteobacteria bacterium
CCACCTCGAGCCGGTCGACGAGGCCGAGCACCAAGGGCCCCTCGGGGCCGACCACGGCGAAGTCGATCGCCTGCGCTTGCGCGAACGCAACCAGGCGGTCGAGCTCCTCGGCAGCGATCGGCACGCATTCGGCCGCCTCGGCGATGCCGGCATTCCCCGGCGCGCAAAAGATCTTGTCCGCGAGCGGGGACGCCGCGAGCGCCCACACGAGCGCGTGCTCCCGCCCGCCTCCTCCTACTACGAGTATGCGCATCGCCTCCGGCCCCGCTTGGTCCCAGCTCTTTTCTTTGCCTTGCGAACGCCCGCTCGGCAAGCCTCTTGCGCGGCTTTCATCGAGCCTCGCCCCGGGACGCGCCGGCTGCGGGTAGCGGGTCAGTTTCACCTCATCCTTCGAGACGGCCGCTTCGCGGCCTCCTCAGGATGAGGTGAAACCCAAGCTCCAAGTCCTCATCCTGAGGAGCGTCGCGCTTGCGACGCGTCTCGAAGGATGGGGACTTGGAAAACGTGACCCACTACCCGGTTGCGTCCGCTCTCGTGGCGCCGCCCGCACTCGTGTAACATGGCACGAGTGCGATGACCGAAAATCTCCTCGCCGCCCCCGGCATGCCCAACCTCCCCGAGTTCTCGGTGAGCGAGCTCTCGGGCCTCTTGAAGCGCACGCTCGAGGAGCGCTTCGACCATGTGCGGGTGCGCGGCGAGATCTCCGGCTTCAAGCGCCACAGCTCCGGCCACCTCTACCTCTCGCTCAAGGACGCGGACGCCGTGCTCGACGCCGTCGTCTGGCGCGGCACGGCGGGCCGCCTCGGGCTCAAGTGCGAGGACGGCATGGAGGTGATCGCGACGGGGCGCATCACCACCTATCCCGGCCGCTCCAAATACCAGCTCGTCATCGAGGCGATGGAGCTCGCCGGCGAGGGCGCCTTGCTCAAGCTCCTCGAGGAGCGCCGCAAGAAGCTCGCGGCCGAGGGCCTCTTCGATGCGGCGCGCAAGCGGGCGCTGCCCTATCTCCCCGAGGTCATCGGCGTCATCACCTCGCCGACGGGTGCGGTCATCCGCGACATCCTCCATCGCCTGGCCGACCGCTTCCCGCGCCGCGTCATCCTCTGGCCCGTCGCGGTGCAGGGAACCGGGGCTGCCGAGCAGATCGCCGCCGCGATCGCCGGCTTCAACGGCCTGGCCGCCGGCGGACCGATCCCGCGTCCGGACCTTCTCATCGTGGCGCGCGGCGGGGGCAGCCTCGAGGACCTCTGGGCCTTCAACGAGGAGATCGTGGTGCGCGCCGCGGCGGCGAGCGAGATCCCGCTCATCTCCGCGGTGGGACACGAGACCGACACCACGCTCATCGACTTCGCCTCGGACAAGCGCGCGCCGACGCCCTCTGCCGCCGCCGAGATGGCGGTGCCGGTGCGCGCCGAGCTCCTCGGCCAGGTGATGGAGTATCGCCAGCGGCTCTTCCGCGGGCTCGAGCGCATGTTGGCGGAAGCGCGCACGCGGCTCGAAGGCCTCGCGCGCGGCCTGCCCGACCCGCTGCACCTCTTGGAGCAGGCGACCCAGCGGCTCGACGATTGGTCCGAGCGGCTCGCGAATGCCGTGCTCAACTTCGTGACGCGACGCGAGGAGCGGCTCGGCCGCGTGCCCGCGCCGCAGAAGGCGCTCGCGCAGCTCCTCCGCACGCGTGGGCACGAGATCGCCGCCACCGCGGCCCGCCTCAGGAAGGAGCCGTTCCTGGCGGCACTCGAGCGGCACGCGCTCGAGGTGCGGCGCTTCGGCGAGCGCCTGCGGCCGGCCGCCCTCCGCCTTGCCGAGCGTTTCGAGGAGCGCGTCCTCGGCTTGGGCCAGCGGCTCGAGAACCTCTCCTATAAGCGCGTGCTCGCGCGCGGCTATGCGCTGGTGCGCGACGCAAGGGGCGAGGCGGTGACGCGTGCCGCGGCGACGGCACCCGGCATGGCGATCGGCATCGAGTTCCAGGATGGCGCGGTCGGCGCCACCATCGCTCGGGGTGCCGCGGGGCCGACGATGGAAGCAGCCTCGGGCGGCAAGCCGGCGCTGCCGCGCGCGCGCCGCGCCAAGCGCAAGGACGATCAGGGAACGCTCCTGTGAGACGGCTCATGACGGCTTTGCTGCTCGCCCTCGCGGCACTCCCGGCCGCGGCGGGGACGCTCGGCCTCGAGGGCAAGGCGACGCAAGGCGGCCTTCTCTTCGGCAAGGTCGAGCCGGGAGCCCGCGTGATGCTCGACGGCAAGCCGGTCGAGGTCGCCGCCGACGGCAGCTTCGTCATCGGGTTCGGCTATGAGGCAAGGCCGGAGGCAACGCTCTCCGTAGGCCACCCCGACGGCAGGGAGGAAGAGCGCGCACTCGCCGTGGCGCAACGCCGCTATGAGGTCCAGCGCATCAGCGGCCTGCCCGAGGCGATGGTGAGCCCGCCCGCCGAGCTCCTCGCGCGCATCAAGGCGGAGCAGGCCCTCATCGACAAGGCGCGCGCCAGCGACGTCCACGAGCCGCTCTTCAGAAGCGGCTTCGTCTGGCCAGTTGAGGGCACCATCACCGGCGTCTTCGGCAGCCTGCGCATCTTGAACGGCCAGCCGCGGCAGCCCCATTTCGGCGTCGATATCGCGGGTGCCGTCGGCACGCCGGTCGCAGCCCCCGCCGATGGCATCGTGACGCTGGCCGAGCCCGATCTCTATTTGACCGGCGGCACCCTCATCATCGATCACGGCCTCGAGTTGAGCTCGACCTTCCTCCACCTCTCGGCGATCGAGGTGAAGGTGGGTGATCGCGTGCGCCAAGGCCAGGAGGTCGGGCGTATGGGGGCGAGCGGCCGCGCCACCGGGCCGCACCTCCACTGGGGCATGAATTGGCGCAGCGCGCGCCTCGACCCCGCCCTCCTGGTGCCGCCCATGCCGGCCACGCTGGCGAAGCCGTAGCCGGATCTCAAGGGGAGCCCGTCTCGGCGGCTGGGGTGTCTGCGCTTTGAGGTAAAGGGTTACGCAGCTTCAATCACACGCAGGCGTCCTTGGCGGGGCTTACGCGGCGTTGGTTTGACGATAATCTCCACGTCCCGGCCGAGCGAGGTAAGCCAGCTGGCAAGCCGGTCAATGGTGACACTCTCCATACGGCCACGGAACACTTTGGAAAGCGTCGGCTGATCTGTGCCGCAAAGCCGTGCTGCTTCCTGCTGCGTCAGTTTGCGCCGCGCGATGGTGTCCTTGATGGCGATAATCAAGTTGCTTTTAGCGCTGAGCTCCGCCGCCTCGGCTGGCGTGAATGCGATATCGGCAAACACGTTGCCGCTGCTTTTCTCAAAGGGAATTTTGGCCATGGTCAGTCCTCCGTATCTAACTCCCGTGCGCGCCGCAAGCGCTGGGCGATCAATTCGGCATCCGGCTTCGGCAGGCCGATCCCGGACTTGGATTTCTTCATGAAGGCATGCAGCACGTAGAGCGCCTTCGTGAGATTCACGACATACATCACCCGAATCACTCGCGCGACGCGACGCGGCACTTGCCGGCCTGGTGGCAAGCGACAAAGGCTTCGAGCACCTGGTTGAAGAAGCGCGGGGGCAGGAAGCCGT
Source organism: Alphaproteobacteria bacterium (assembly GCA_035272805.1). Lineage (GTDB taxonomy): Bacteria > Pseudomonadota > Alphaproteobacteria > JACZXZ01 > JACZXZ01 > DASPPM01. Next base: position 3,572 of record DATEQI010000579.1, read on the forward strand.
AGTCGTAGCGGTCGCTGTGCGGGAGCTTGCGCAAGTCGTAGCCAGGCCAGAGAAACTCGTTGCCCTCGGCGGCGACGATCCATGAGCGATCGTCATCTAGGCCGAGGTGCCGTTTGACCGGCAAGGGTATCTCGACGGCCGAGGCCGGATCAGCCGGAGCGCTGCGGGTGATCGGCAGGACAGTGACGATGACGGCACCGTCCGCTTCGCGTTCGACCGCCAGGACGATGACGCTGGGTCTGTCTTTACGTCCCGCTTCCTGTCCGGCCTGATGTTCGCGATGCCAGAGATAGGCATAGGAGATGACGAGGCCCGGTTCCGGGTTAGGGATCGGCATGCAGCTCCACTATTTCGGATCGAGCATGGTATCGAGATGCGTGTGCCGCGCGTCCATGCGGGACGCGCCGATGGCTCTGACCCTTTCCTCAGGCAGCTCGGCGGTGGCGAAGCTGCGGCGGCTTTCCCGAAAGCGCTTGAACTCCTCATATTCGTCCGGCCCGACGAAGTAGCCGGTGATCTGGCCGTGGCTCGATACGGCGACGGCCTCGCGTTGGGCGCGCATCCGATAGCGGCCGAAATTGCGGGTGAACTCAGTAGCCGGGACAGTCTTGGGCGTATCCATGGGTCCCTCTCTTTGCACTTCCTATATACGTGATTCGCGCGAATTACGCAAGTCACGAAAATTGCGCTTTTCCTTCGATGTTATAATGATTTCGCTCACGCGGTCTCACGTTCCCCCAAGATCGCTGAAGTTCTTGATGCGCACGTTGCGATCGGGAAAGCGCGCGGTGATCTCCAGCTCGCCGCCCATCGCCTCGATGAAGCGGCGGAGCGTGCTCACATACATGTCCGTGCGCTTCTCGATCTTGGCGACGGCGGGCTGCTCGACGTGCAGGATCTCGCCCAAGGCCGCCTGCGAAAGCTGGCGCGCCGTCCGGAGTTGGGTCAGGTCCATTTCCTCGCGCAGTTTCTCGGCCATCCGGTCGACGCGCGCACGCCGCTCCGCCGGCATCTTCGCCACCAGCTCGGAAAACTTGCGTCGGCCCGTCATATCAATCGCTCCACCTTGGGTTCCTGGAGATACGCGTCGTAGAGGTCATCCGCCAGCGGCACGTATTCCTCCCACGCTATCCTCTTATATATTCCTTCGATGGAATGTCACCAAAGATATCCCGCGTCGCAAAGAGCTTTCCAAGCCCTGATTGAGAGGAGCTCGAGCGAAGAGCGGCATTCAAGCAAACCTTCCGCTGCGCGCAAGCCGCGGGCGTTGACCCCTCACTCCGGCCAGCGGCGGTGGAGCCAGAGCCATTGCTCGGGCCGCTCGCGGATCCAGCCCTCGATGAGCGCGTTGACGCGGGTCATGAGGTCCAGCACGTCCTTCTGGCGATCTCCGCTCTTGGCGATCTCGAGGGGCGGATAGACCGTGATGCGGAAGCGGGCCCCTCCCACGCGCTCGACCTTGGCGGGGACCACGGGGCAGGCGAACTTGAGCGCCAGCTGCGCCAACGCGGGGGCGGTCATCGCCGGCCGGCCGAAGAAGGGCACCGCGATGCCGTCGTTCATCTTCTGATCGACGAGCATGGCGAGATGTCCGCCCGCGCGCATGACGGCGAGCCCGCGCCGGGCACCCTCGGCCCCTTTCGGCAGCAGCTCGCCCGCGACCGGGCTGCGGATGAGCCGCACGATGCGGTCGACGAAGGGATTGTTGGGTGCGCGGTAGAAACGCGCGAGCGGCAGGCCGCGTTGGCTGGCCCCCATGGAGGCGAGCTCCCAATTGCCGAAGTGGGCCGAGAAGAAGATGCCGGCCTTGCCGTCGTCGCGCAGCCGGTCGACGTGCTCGGCGCCGATCACCTCCACGCGCGAGCCGGGCTCGTAAAGGCGGAAACGGCTGAGATGGGGATACTCGCCCATGATGCGGCCGAGGTTGTCCCACATGGCGAGGAGAATGCCGCGGATCTCGGCCTCGGATTTCTCCGGAAACGCGCGCCGCAGGTTGGCGAGCGCCTGACGCGAGACGGGAAGATGCGGCCCGATCCGCCGGCAGAGCCAGCCGCCCAGGCGAGAGGCCGTATCGAGGGGTACCAAGCGGAAGAGGGTCAGCGCGAGCGTGACCGCGAACGCCTCGAGCCCATGGCCGAGGTCGAGGAGGGCTCTCCCTATGCGGGTGCGCGGCTCAGCCATGGCGGGCTATAAGCGGGTCGAGCAGGCGCTCGAGTGCGGCGGGATCCTCAAAGGCCAGGCGCACGCGCACGGCGCGCACCATGCGCCGCGCCTCGGGCGGGAAGCGGACGAGGTCCTTCTCGGTGGTGACGGGCTCGGCTTCGAGTGCGGCCGCTTCCTCGACGAGCTGCATGATCTCGTCGGCGCGATAGGCGTGATGGTCGGCGAAGTCTCGGCGCGCGACGAGCTGGCAACCGAGTGCTTCGAGGGTGGCGAAGAACTTGGTTGGCCGGCCGATGCCGGCAAAGGCGAGGACACGCTTGCCCGCGAGCACCCGCTCGCTCTCCCAGGCGACGAGCTGCGCTTTGAGCAGCGGAACGCGCGCCTCGAGCAAGCCGCTGAGACGGCACTCGTCGCTGCCGACCAGAACCACGGCCTGGACGCGGGCGAGTGCCC
>DATEQI010000580.1:0-4012 GCA_035272805.1 Alphaproteobacteria bacterium
CTGCCTGCTGTTCGGGCTCTACGCGCTCTACCGGATGGCTGCGACCGGCAATTGGCGCGCGCCGCTCGTGCTCGCGAGCGCGGCGGCGGTCGCCATCGTAGCCTCCCTGCCGCGCCTCATGACGGTCGGGATCGAGCTCGCGCAATCGGTTCGACGCTACATCGGAGGCCAATCGGACAGTCTGCAAAGCGTCTACACCTCGATCGGCCGCTTCTTCAATTTCGAGATTCTGCGCGCCTTCGACGAGCGCATCCTGGGCCGCAACTTCAGCGAGTCTTACAGCTTCGGCGACATCTTCAACCTCCACGAGGGGCTCCTCGTCTATTCATCGACCTTCGCCACGCTGCTGCTGCTCTACGGCACCTTCCGCTACCTGCCCGCACTCCTCTGCGGACGCAAGCTGGTCGACGAAGATGTGCCCTTCCACCTCGGCCTCGTCGCTTTCTGCGTGTTCGTGGTACTGAGCAAGCCTGGCTTCGCGCTGATGTACTACCTGATGGGCAGGGTCGACTTCATCCACGCCCGCATCCTCGTCGTGGCCGTGCTGTCGCTCGCAGTGCTCGCATCCGTTTATCTCTATCGTCTCGCGGGCGGAACGGAGGCTGAGGAGCCGGTACGTCCGCGCTTGCCGCAGCTCGCCGCGGCCGTCCTTGCCGCCGGGCTGCTCGTGGCCGGGATCGAGCATGTCGCCGACGCGACGGCCGGCCGGCCGCTGCGGCTCGGCATTTCCGAGGGGTTCACCGCGGACCTCACGCTGTCGAGCGGCTCCGTGCTGCGCATTGCCTTCTCCGCCCTCGTCTTCGCCGCCGTGCTCGCGGCCTCGGCCTGCCTCGCGCGGCGCTCGCCGTGGCGCGGCTCGCTCGTCGCGTTCCTCGCCTTCCTCGCGATGTTCCAGGCTGCGGCGTTCGGCGCCTTCCAGATCCGCGGCGATCAGCTCAGAAGCGGCTGGCAGCCCATCGAGGAGCCGTCGCCGCTCGCCGTATCGCCCGCCCTCGCCAAGCCGAGAGGCGAGCCGATGCCGTTCAGGGAAGCGGGCCGGCTCTTGGCGAAGGCGGACGAATTCAAGGGCCCGTCGGAGGAGGCGCGCGCCGATCTCCAGCGTCGGCTGGAGCGTGACAACTATCGCACGGCGCTCGTCTGCGATCCCCACGAGATCAAGATATTCTGCTCCGCACACATCGCCAATTTCTGGCGTTTGCGCATGATCGAGGGCTACATCAGCTCGATCCCGGAGCGCATCGAGACGCTGCCGTGGCCGCCCGGGTCGTTGAGCCAACGCTCGATCAGTTTCCCGAGCTTCGACGCGCTGCCCTGGCCGCTGCTCAGCCTGCTGAACGTCAAATTTGCCGTTGGAGCGACCCCCGCCCTCATGACCAACGCCGTCCGCTCGCCGGACGACACAAGCCGCGAGCTCAGGCCCGAAGACCTCGAGATCCGGGAGAGTCCGCTTCCCGTGACGCCGAGAGTCTTCTTTGCCGCCGCCGTCCAAGCCGAGCCCGACGAGGCGGCGGCGCGCGAGGCGCTCTTCCCCAAGGGCCAGCTCAAGCCCGAGGGTTATGACGTCGAGCGCTTGAGCTATGTCGAAGGCGAGATCGGCGGCCGCTACGGCACGGCGGGCGAAGGTGCCATCCAGGCGCAATTCCGCGATCAATATGCCACGATCCGCTTTCCGTCGGCGGCCGAGCCTCGCTTTCTCGTCGTCAATGAGCGTTACGATCCCTATTGGCGCGCCTATGTCGACGGCAAACGCGCGAATATTTACCCGACCAACGTGGCGATGCGGGGCGTCATCGTGCCGCCGGGTGCGGGCGAGGTGTCGATGATCTATCGGCCCTACGACACCTCGGGCCGCGCCTGGGTCTTTTATGCGGGCGGCCTCGTCCTTTTCGGCTTGGGATATTGGAGCATGGGGCGGGTGGACCGACGCTTTGCGACACTCTCGCTCGCCGAGCTCGCCCGGCCTCTGCGGCGCCGCTGGAGCTCGATTGCGAGGCGGCTCGTGTCCTGGACCGCCGGGGACGAGCGGGCGCTGCTGCGGACATTGTTGGCACTTGCGGCTATCTGGGCCGCGGTCGTGTGCGTCAGATATCGCCGCGAGCCCGCCTTCCTGCTTTTCGCCCTCGCCTGTCCCATTGCCGGGCTCCTGCTCGTGCGTCTCGATGCGCGGCTCGCGGGCGCTGCCGCCTCCGCGCGCGATCGGCTCGCCACCATCGCCGCCTTTCTCTTCATGCTGGCGATCTGGTCGGCGAGCTTCCTCCTCTGGCGGCGCGCCGGCGGTTTCTTCGGGATCCGCGACACGGGGGAGTCCGCGGCCATCTATCTCTCGAGCTTCCACGTCAGGGGCATCGTATCCTTCTTCCTCCAGGAACATGCGGCGAGCTCGGACCCGGCGGCATTGGGCTACTACTACATTCACCACCCGAACCTCATATCGCGGCTCCTCGCCATGATCGGCATCGCGCTCGGCATGAGCCTGGAGAAGCTCATCCTCGGGTGCCTCATGCTCTCGGCGCTCTCGCTTCTTCCGGGCTTCCTTGGCCTCGCGAGATTGTTCGGGCCCGTAGCAGGGCTCGCGGCGGTCGGCTTCTTCGCGACTTCCTACGGGGTCTATTTCGCTGAAGGCGGCGACCTGCTGCGAGGCTTGCATGCGGTCATGCTGTGGCTTCTCGTCTACCTCACGGCGCTCGAGTGCCATGCGGCCGCGACAGGCGGGCGCGGCCGCAACGTCGCCCTCGCCGCCTTGTTCGTATTCATCGCGTCCTCGGATTGGGCCTTTTTGCTCTTTTGTCTCGCGTTTTACGCGATGTGGAGCACCTATGCGCACGGCAGGCTGCCGGTGCGGCATCTCTGCCGCTGGGTCCTGCTCCCGATTGCGCTCACCTTCCTCGTTTACTTTGGCGCGACCATCGTCCACACCGGCTTCAAATTCTTCGTGACCGACATGCTCGTCACCTATTTCGGACGGATGGGGAACGTGTTGTCCGGCCCGCTCTTGGGGCAGGTGTGGAATCCGTCGCAATTCCTCGAGCTCTATCGCGCCAAGCACATTGTCATGTGGGACGTCAATCCGGCACCCGTCAAACTGCGCGACATCGTCACGGCCTACTGGGAAGTCATGAGCGGCGGCGGCCTCTGGATTGCCCGGCTGTTGTTCATGGTCTTCGTCGCGTGCGCCGCGGCGACGTTGTTGCGCATTTCCCGACTTCGCCTCGTTCGCATTGCCGCCTTGGGAGCGGTCGGCACCTTGGCCTGCGGTTTCGTCGAAGCGCCGCTGGTGCTCGCGCTCATCGCCTATCTGCTCTTCGGCTTGCCGAGGTTGGGGGCGAGGAGCCGCGCGGCGCGGCTGCAGGGGGAAGCGAGCCCGGTTTCCCGGCTCTTCGATCTCTCGGTCTGGATTACCATCGTGCTCGCCGCGATGTGTGTGGTGGCACTCGTCCTTCCCGATTACGTCTCATGGCTCTGGGAAGGAGGGGTCTCGCCGGTCGGCATGGCGGATGCGGCTGCGTTCGCACTCATCTGCCATCTCCTTGCGCATCTCGGCCACTACGGCGAGGCTCTGGAAGCGCTGCGCGCGCGCGCGGCGGCGGCGGCCGCGGCGCTGCCGCGGTTTTCGCTCGCACCCGACGCGGCCGATCGCAAGAGCGTCGAGCGGCAGGGCGCGCAGGCCTGGCAGCTCCGCATCTCCGGCGGTGCGGCGGCGATCGCGTTTCTCGCGGGGCTCCATCTCCTCGGCAACCTGCAGCTTTACCGGCAAATCCCGCCCCTGGGCCCGCCTTTCGCCGCGACCCTCCGCGAGCCGCAGTTTCACGGCAAGCTCTTCGTCTCCAACGTCTATGACGCCTTGGTCTGGTATTTCACGCGCGGTACGAGCCTGGTGGCGACGATCGTGCCACCAGACGAGAAGGACACGTTGCGCTTTCGGCATCTGCGCGACGGCGACGACGAGGCGAAATACGCCCATCCGGAATACCTGCTCTGCGACAATGATCCGTACTTCGCCTTCCAACGGGTG
>DATEQI010000581.1:0-12857 GCA_035272805.1 Alphaproteobacteria bacterium
CTTCGCCATCCGCGAGGGCGGCCGCACCGTCGGCGCCGGCGTCGTCGCCAAGATCATCCAATAGGGCTCTTTCCCGGCTCGGGCTCGGGCGCGCGCCGGCCGGGATGGTAACGAGCACGGCGCTGACCGTTAGGAGTGTAGCTCAATTGGCTAGAGCACCGGTCTCCAAAACCTGGGGTTGGGGGTTCGAGTCCCTCCACTCCTGCCAGGCCGAGAGCGGAGGGTGCTGCGTGCGGCGGCGGCTCGTCTTCGCCAACGCGGCGCCCGGCTGCACCTTTCTTTCCGCGTTTGGCCTTTCTGCGTTGGGTTCCTGAGCGATGGCGAAGGTCAACCCCGCCGAGTTCATTCAGCAGGTCCGCCAGGAGCTGGCGAAGGTCACCTGGCCGAGCCGCAAGGAAGCCTTGGTAACGACAGGCATGGTGTTTGTGATGGTGTTCTTTGCCGCGATGTTCTTCTTCGTGGTCGACGAGGCGTTATCGCTCGGTATCCGCACGATCCTCGGCGTGGGGAGCTCGTGATGGCGGCGCGTTGGTACGTCTTGCACGTCTATTCCGGCTTCGAGAAGAAGGTGGCCCAGTCGATCCGCGAGCAGGCCAAGCAGAACGGCCTCGAGGACAAGATCGAGCAGGTCATGGTCCCGGTCGAGGAGGTCATCGAGGTGCGCCGCGGCAGCAAGGTGCAGAGCGAGCGCAAGTTCTTCCCGGGTTACGTGCTGCTCAAGATGGAGATGGGCGACGAGACCTGGCATCTCGTCAAGAATACGCCGAAGGTGACCGGCTTCCTCGGCGACAAGGGCAAGCCGATCCCCATCAGCGAGTCGGAGGCGAACCGCATCCTGCACCAGATGCAGGAGGGGGTGGAGCGGCCGAAGCCCTCGATCACCTTCGAGATCGGCGAGCAGGTGCGCGTGTGCGACGGGCCCTTCACCTCCTTCAACGGGCTCGTCGAGGAGATCGACGAGGAGCGCGCCCGGCTCAAGGTCTCGGTCTCGATCTTCGGGCGCGCCACGCCGGTCGAGCTCGAGTACTCGCAGGTCGAGAAGGTATGAGGATCGGCTGGTGCCAGGTCTCTGAAGTCTGAGCGTCACCCCCTCCCGCCCCCCTTGAGGGGGATCGGCCGCCCGTTGAGGAGCGGCCGATGGGTGGGGGGTCCGGGTATGAGGGTTTGGTTCGATGGCAAAGAAGATCGACGGCTATATCAAGCTGCAGGTGCCGGCGGGGAAGGCGAACCCCTCGCCGCCGATCGGCCCCGCCTTGGGCCAACGCGGCCTCAACATCATGGAGTTTTGCAAGTCGTTCAACGCGGCGACCCAGAAGATGGAGCCGGAGATGCCGCTGCCCGTGATCATCACGGTGTACTCGGACCGCTCCTTCACCTTCCAGATCAAGTCGCCGCCGGCGAGCTACTTCCTCAAGAAGGCGGCGGGGCTTGAGAAAGGCAGTGCTACCGCGGGACGCGCCGCCGTGGGCAAGGTGACCATGGCGCAAATCCGCGAGATCGCCGCCAAGAAGATGTCGGACCTCAATGCCAACGACGTGGACGCGGCCTCGCGCATGCTTGCAGGCACCGCCCGCTCGATGGGCCTCGAAGTGGTGGAGTGAGCCATGGCACACGGCAAACGCCTGAAGAGCGCCTACGACAAGATCGACCGCGCGCGCTTCTATCCGCTCCCCGAGGCGGTCAAGATCCTCAAGGAGTTCGCGGCCAAGAAGATCGACGAGACGGTCGAGGTCTCGATGAATCTCGGCATCGACACGCGCCACGCGGACCAGCAGGTGCGCGGCGTGGTCTCCCTCCCGCACGGCACCGGCAAGGGCGTGCGCGTCGCCGTCTTCGCCAAGGGCGACAAGGCGAACGAGGCCAAGGCGGCGGGTGCGGATATCGTGGGCGCCGACGACCTCGCCGAGAAGGTGCAGAAGGGCGAGATCGATTTCGAGCGCGTGATCGCCACGCCCGACATGATGGCGGTGGTGGGCAAGCTCGGCAAGATTCTCGGGCCCCGCGGGCTGATGCCGAACCCGAAGCTCGGCACCGTGACCATGGACGTGGCCAAGGCGGTCAAGGAGACCAAGGCCGGCCAGGTGCAGTACCGCGCCGAGAAGGCCGGCATCGTGCACGCGGGCATCGGCAAGATGAGCTTCTCGGAAGACGCCATCATGGACAACGTGAAGGCCTTCTACGAGGCGGTCGCGCGGGCCAAGCCGTCGGGGGTCAAGGGCCACTACATCAAGAAGGTTTCGCTGAGCTCGACCATGGGGCCGGGGCTCAAGCTCGATGTCGCCAGCTTGGGCGGCGCGGCCGCGGCTGCCTGAGGCCCGAGGATAGAGAATAGAGGACTGAGGAGTACGTGAATTCGCCGCCCGGCCACTCTTGGCCCGGCGGAGATAGGGGACCAGCGGGAGGCTCGCCTCCCGCCCGGTCCCCGACCTGTCCGAGACTGCAGGTGCCGCCGAAGCCAGCGCTTTTTGCGGCATAAAGGGGCTGAAGCACCGCCTGCATAGACGGGAGTTGGAAGCCAGCCTTCGGCCCGAGAGGGACGAAGGAGGGGCTTGAACTTCTGGGACAGGGTGAGCCGGACCCCGGGCTCGACCCGTGGGTCCAGATCGCAACGGCCGGCGCGGCGTTCGCTCGTTGCCGCAACGGCCATGGAAGCGGAGAAGACGGTGCAACGCACGGAGAAGGAGCAACTGGTCGCCTCCTTGAACCGCGCCTTCACGGAGGCCACGGCGGTGGTCATCACCCGCCAAAGCGGCCTCAGCGTGTCCGAGATATCGGACCTGCGGCGGAAGGTGCGGGCGGTGGGCGGCCGCTTCAAGGTGACCAAGAACCGTCTCGCGCGCCGCGCCTTGTCCGGGACCAAGTACGAAGGGCTTGCGGATCTCCTCACGGGGCCGACCGCGATCGCGTTCTCGAGCGATCCGGTGGCCGTCGCCAAGGTGGCCGTCGACTTCTCGCGGACGAACGAGAAGCTGGTGATCGCCGGAGGAGCGCTGGGAGTCCGGGTGCTCAATCCGGAAGGGGTCAAGGCGCTTGCCACGCTGCCCTCGCTCGACGAGCTGCGCGGCAAGATCGCAGGCTTGCTGAAGGCACCCCAGACCAAGGTCGCGGGCGTGCTGCAGGCGCCGGCGGGCATGCTCGCCCGCCTGTTCCAGGCCTACGCCCGGCAAGGCGAGGCCCGGCCAGGCGAAGCGGCGTAGGACGAACGCGTAACCCGGAAGTTCAAGCTTAGGAGACACGTATCATGGCGAATCTGGAGAGTCTGGTTGAGGAGTTGTCGAAGCTGACCGTGCTCGAGGCGGCCGAGCTCGCCAAGTTGCTCGAGGACAAGTGGGGGGTGAGTGCCGCCGCACCCGTGGCGCTGGCAGCCGCCCCCGCCGCGGGCGGGGCGGGCGCTGGCGCGGTCGCCGAGGAGAAGACCGAGTTCACCGTCGTCCTGGCCGCCGTCGGCGAGAAGAAGATCAACGTGATCAAGGAGATTCGCGCGATCACCAACCTCGGCCTCAAGGAGGCCAAGGACCTCGTCGAGGGGGCTCCCAAGACGGTCAAGGAGGGGGTCAACAAGGACGAGGCCGCGAAGCTCAAGAAGCAGCTCGAGGATGCAGGCGCCAAGGTCGAGGTCAAGTGAGGCGGCCGCATGCGGCCGGGTGACCTGACCAGGCGGCCGAGCGGGGTGGGTGCCGCGCGCGCCGGCCCGGTTGCGGCGGGCGCAGGCCCGCCTATCTAGGAGGAACGGCCGGTGCCCGGCTCACGTGGGCGCCGGTCTTGCCGTCTCGGCGCGAGCCGGCGATGCCCGTTTGAGGACAAGAGGACAAGGAGCAGCGATGGCGAAGTCATTCACCGGTCGCAAGCGCATTCGCAAGCACTTCGGGCGCATTTCCGAGGTCGCCCCGATGCCGAACCTGATCGAGGTGCAGAAGAACTCCTACGACCAGTTTCTGCAGAAGGACGGGGCGCCCGAGCGGCGTCCCACCTTCGGGCTCCAGGAGGTCTTCAAGTCGGTCTTCCCGATCAGGGATTTCTCGGAGCGCGCCCAGCTCGAGTTCCTCAAGTACGAGCTCGAGGAGCCGAAGTACGACGTCGAGGAGTGCCAGCAGCGCGGCATGACCTACGCGGCCCCCCTCAAGGTGACGCTGCGCCTCGTGGTGTGGGACGTCGACGAGGAGACGGGCGCGCGCTCCATCCGCGACATCAAGGAGCAGGACGTCTACATGGGCGACATGCCGCTCATGACGGCGAACGGCACCTTCATCATCAACGGCACCGAGCGCGTCATCGTCTCCCAGATGCACCGCTCGCCCGGCGTGTTCTTCGACCACGACAAGGGCAAGACGCACAGCTCGGGCAAGTATCTTTTCGCCGCGCGCGTCATCCCCTACCGCGGCTCCTGGCTCGATTTCGAGTTCGACGCCAAGGACCTCGTCTACGTGCGCATCGACCGCCGGCGCAAGCTGCCGGTGACCACCCTCTTCATGGGCCTCGACAGCCACGAGACGCAGAAGCTGCGCGCGGCGCGCGCGGCCGAGGGCAAGCGGCTCGAGCCCCACGAAGTGGCCGGCATGTCGGCCGAGGAGATCCTCTCCTACTTCTACCGCAAGGTGCCGTTCCGCAAGACGGCGCAGGGCTGGCAGATGCCCTTCGACGCGCAGCGCATGCGCGGCGTCAAGCTCGATTCCGACCTCATCGACGCCAAGAGCAAGAAGGTGCTCGCCGAGGCCGGCACCAAGATGACGGCACGCCTCGGCCGCAAGATCGTCGAGGGGGGTACCAAGGAAGTGCTGGTGCCGCCGGAGGAGCTCCACGGCCGCTACTTGGCCGAGGACCTGATCGACGAGAAGAGCGGGCTCGTGCTGATCGAGGCCGGCGAGGAAGTGACGGCGGATACGCTCAAGACGCTCGAGAAGAACGAGTTGACGCAGCTGCCCACCCTCGCGATCGACCACGTCAACGTCGGTCCCTACATCCGCAACACGCTCGCGGTCGACAAGAACTCGACCCGCGAGGAGGCGCTCATCGACATCTACCGCGTGATGCGCCCGGGCGAGCCGCCCACGCTCGATACGGCGGAGACGCTCTTCCAGAGCCTCTTCTTCGATTCGGAGCGCTACGACCTCTCGGCCGTCGGCCGCGTCAAGATGAACATGCGGCTCGGCCTCGCGTGCCCCGACACCGTGCGCGTGCTGCGCAAGGAGGACGTCCTCGCCATCATCAAGGTGCTGGTCGACCTCAAGGACGGGCGCGGCGAGATCGACGACATCGACCATCTCGGCAACCGCCGCGTGCGCTCGGTCGGCGAGCTCATGGAGAACCAGTACCGCGTCGGCCTCTTGCGCATGGAGCGCGCCATCCGCGAGCGCATGTCGACGGTCGAGATCGACACCGCGATGCCGCACGACCTGATCAACGCCAAGCCGGCGGCGGCGGCGGTGCGCGAGTTCTTCGGCTCGTCGCAGCTCAGCCAGTTCATGGATCAGACCAACCCGCTCTCGGAGATCACGCACAAGCGGCGTCTCTCGGCCTTAGGTCCCGGCGGGCTCACGCGCGAGCGCGCCGGCTTCGAGGTGCGCGACGTGCACCCGACGCACTATGGGCGCATCTGTCCGATCGAGACCCCGGAAGGCCCCAACATCGGCCTCATCAACTCGCTCGCCACCTACGCGCGGGTCAACCAGTACGGCTTCATCGAGAGCCCCTACCGGCGCGTGGCGAACGGCCGGGTGGGCGACGAGGTGGTCTATCTCTCCGCCATGGAGGAGAGCAAGTACACGATCGCCCAGGCGAACGCCGAGGTCGACCGCCACAACAAGTTCGTGGCCGATCTCATCAGCTGCCGCAAGGGCGGCGACTTCGTGCTCGCCAAGCCCGAGGACATCGAGTTCATCGACGTCTCGCCGAAGCAGCTCGTCTCCGTCGCGGCGGCGCTCATCCCCTTCCTCGAGAACGACGACGCGAACCGCGCGCTCATGGGCTCGAACATGCAGCGCCAGGCCGTACCCCTCATCAAGACCGAGGCGCCGCTCGTCGGCACCGGCATGGAGGGCATCGTCGCGCGCGACTCGGGCGTCGCCATCATCGCCCGGCGCGCCGGCATGGTGAGCCAGGTGGACGCCACCCGCATCGTGGTGCACGCGACCGAGGAGACCTCGCACGCGGCCCCCGGGGTCGACATCTACCGGCTCCTCAAGTTCCAGCGCTCGAACCAGAACACCTGCATCACCCAGCGCCCGCTGGTGAAGGTGGGCGACCGGGTCGAGCGGGGCGACATCATCGCCGACGGCCCCTCGACCGATCTCGGCGAGCTCGCACTCGGCCACAACGTCCTCGTCGCCTTCATGCCCTGGCACGGCTACAACTTCGAGGATTCGATCCTCATCTCCGAGCGCATCGTGCGCGACGACGTCTTCACCTCGATCCACATCGAGGAATTCGAGGTCATGGCGCGCGATACCAAGCTCGGCCAGGAGGATATCACCCGCGACATCCCGAACGTGGGCGAGGAGGCGCTCAAGAACCTGGACGAGGCCGGCATCGTCTACATCGGCGCCGACGTGAAGCCGGGCGACATTCTGGTCGGCAAGGTGACGCCCAAGGGCGAATCGCCGATGACGCCGGAGGAGAAGCTGCTCCGCGCCATCTTCGGCGAGAAGGCCTCGGACGTGCGCGACACCTCGCTCCGCGTACCGCCGGGCGTGCAGGGAACCGTCGTCGAGGTGCGCGTCTTCTCGCGCCGCGGCGTGGACAAGGACGAGCGCGCGCTTGCGATCGAGCGCGCGGAGATCGAGCGCCTCGCCAAGGACCGCGACGACGAGCGCGCCATCCTCGAGAAGAGCTTCTTCTCGCGGCTCAAGAGCCTCTTGATGAACCGCACCATCGTGCGCGGGCCCAAGGGCATCAAGGCCGGCTCGAAGGCCAGCGAATCGCTGCTCTCCGAGCTGACCCAGGGCCAGTGGCGGCAGATCATCGTCAAGAACGACGAGATCATGACGGCCATCGAGCAGCTCTCGCACCAGTTCGACCAGTCGATCACGGCACTCCAGCAGCGCTTCGAGAACAAGGTCGAGAAGCTCCAGCGCGGCGACGAGCTGCCGCCGGGCGTGATGAAGATGGTCAAGGTCTTCGTCGCCGTGAAGCGCAAGCTGCAGCCGGGCGACAAGATGGCCGGGCGCCACGGCAACAAGGGCGTCATCTCCAAGATCGTGCCGGTCGAGGACATGCCCTATCTCGAGGACGGCTCCTCCGTCGACATCGTGCTCAACCCCTTGGGCGTGCCCTCGCGCATGAACGTGGGGCAGATCCTCGAGACGCACCTCGGCTGGGCCTGCCACGGCCTCGGCCTCCAGGTGGGACAGCTCCTCGAGAAGGTGCAGCACAGCGGCAAGTTCGGCGATCTGCGCAAGTGGCTCGAGCGCATCTACGGCCGGGGCTACAAGGACGAGCTCGGCGAGCTCAGCAACGACGAGGTGATGGAGCTCGCGAGCAACCTCAAGGGCGGCCTGCCGGTCGCCTCGCCCGTGTTCGACGGCGCGCGCGAGGAGGACATCGTGCAGCTCCTCGAGACCGCGGGCCTCGAGCGCTCGGGCCAGGTGACGCTGGTCGACGGCCGCACCGGGGAAACCTTCGAGCGCAAGGTGACGGTGGGCTACATCTACATGCTCAAGCTGCACCATCTCGTGGACGACAAGATCCACGCGCGCTCGATCGGCCCCTACAGCCTGGTCACCCAGCAGCCGCTCGGCGGCAAGGCCCAGTTCGGCGGCCAGCGCTTCGGCGAGATGGAGGTGTGGGCGCTCGAGGCGTACGGCGCCTCCTACACGCTCCAGGAGATGCTCACCGTCAAGTCGGACGACGTGGCCGGCCGCACGCGCGTCTACGAGGCCATCGTCAAGGGCGACGACGTGTTCGAGGCGGGTATTCCGGAATCCTTCAACGTGCTCGTGAAGGAGCTCCGCTCGCTCGGCTTGAACGTCGAGCTCGCCCAGTCGGGCCTCTGAGTTGACAATGACGTCATTGCGAGCCGAAGGCGAAGCAATCCAGAGTGAGGCGTGCGAGGCTGGGTTGCTTCGTCGGCTTCGCCTCCTCGCAACGACGGCTCGGATCAGTGTGATGGAAGCCGTGAGCGCCGCCGCCTTCGGGCGGCACCGGCGCGGCAGAGCAGGAGAGACGGCATGAACGAGTTGATGAAGATTTTCGGCCAGGTCGCCAGTCCGCAGAATTTCGACCAGATTCGCATCTCGATCGCGAGCCCGGAGCGCATCCGCTCGTGGTCGTTCGGCGAGATCAAGAAGCCGGAAACCATCAACTACCGGACCTTCAAGCCGGAGCGGGACGGCCTGTTCTGCGCCCGCATCTTCGGCCCGATCAAGGACTACGAGTGCCTGTGCGGCAAGTACAAGCGCATGAAGTATCGCGGCATCATCTGCGAGAAATGCGGCGTCGAGGTGACGCTCTCGAAGGTGCGGCGCGAGCGCATGGGGCACATCGAGCTCGCCTCTCCGGTGGCGCACATCTGGTTCTTGAAGTCGCTGCCGAGCCGCATCGGCCTCCTCGTCGACATGACGCTGCGCGACCTCGAGCGCATTCTCTATTTCGAGACCCACGTGGTGGTCGAGCCGGGGCTCACCCCGCTCAAGCGGCACCAGCTGCTCTCCGAGGACCAGTACCAGAACGCGATCGACGAGTTCGGCGAGCAGGCCTTCGAGGCCATGATCGGCGCCGAGGCGATCAAGGAGATGCTCTCGCGCATCGAGCTCGACAAGGAGCGCGACTTCCTGCGCACCGAGCTCAAGGAGACGGCCTCCGAGGCCAAGCGCAAGAAGTACGTGAAGCGGCTCAAGCTGGTCGAGGCCTTCGTCGAGTCGGGCAGCCGGCCCGAATGGATGATTCTCGACGTGGTCCCGGTGATCCCGCCCGAGCTGCGTCCGCTGGTGCCCCTCGATGGCGGCCGCTTCGCCACCTCCGACCTGAACGATCTCTACCGGCGCGTCATCAACCGCAACAACCGCTTGAAGCGCCTCATCGAGCTGCGCGCGCCCGAGATCATCGTGCGCAACGAGAAGCGCATGCTGCAGGAGGCGGTCGACGCCCTCTTCGACAACGGCCGGCGCGGCCGCGTCATCACGGGTGCCAACAAGCGCCCGCTCAAGTCGCTCTCGGACATGCTCAAGGGCAAGCAGGGCCGCTTCCGCCAGAACCTGCTCGGCAAGCGCGTCGACTATTCCGGCCGCTCCGTGATCGTGGTCGGCCCCGAGCTCAAGCTCCATCAATGCGGTCTGCCGAAGAAGATGGCGCTCGAGCTCTTCAAGCCGTTCATCTATTCGAAGCTCGAGCTCTACGGCCACGCCTCCACGATCAAGGCGGCCAAGCGCATGGTCGAGAAGGAGCGGCCCGAGGTGTGGGACATTCTCGAGCAGGTGATCCGCGAGCATCCGGTGCTCTTGAACCGGGCGCCGACGCTTCACCGCCTCGGCATCCAGGCCTTCGAGCCGGTGCTGATCGAGGGCAAGGCGATCCAGCTGCACCCGCTCGTCTGCACCGCGTTTAACGCCGACTTCGACGGCGACCAGATGGCCGTGCACGTGCCGCTCTCCCTCGAGGCCCAGCTCGAGGCGCGCGTGCTCATGATGTCGACCAACAACATCCTCTCGCCCGCGAACGGCAAGCCGATCATCGTGCCGTCCCAGGACATCGTCCTCGGGCTCTACTACATCACCATGGAGCGCGAGGGCGAGCGGGGCGAGGGCATGAATTTCGCCGGCATCGGCGAGGTGCACCAGGCCCTTGACGCCGACGTGATCTCGATCCACGCGCGCATCACCTGCCGCTACAAGACGGTCGACCCCAAGGGCGAGCCGATCACGGTGCGCGTCAAGACCACGCCGGGGCGCATGCTGCTCTCGGAGATCCTGCCGCGTCATCCGGAGGTGCCCTTCGATCTCATCAACCGCCTCCTCACCAAGAAGGAGATCTCGAACGTCATCGATGCCGTCTACCGCCATTGCGGCCAGAAGGAGACGGTGATCTTTGCCGACCGTCTGATGACGCTCGGTTACACCTATGCCACGCGCGCCGGCATCTCCTTCGGCAAGGACGACCTCATCATCCCGGCCGCCAAGGGCCGCCTCGTCGGCGAGACCCAGGAGCGGGTCAAGGAGTTCGAGCAGCAGTACCAGGACGGGCTCATCACCCAGGGCGAGAAGTACAACAAGGTGGTCGACGCCTGGTCGCGCTGCACCGATCTCGTGGCCGACGAGATGATGAAGGAGATGTCCACCCCAAAGGCCGGCCAGCCGATCAACGCCGTGTGGATGATGGCGCACTCGGGTGCCCGCGGCTCGGCGGCGCAGATCAAGCAGCTCGCCGGCATGCGCGGCCTGATGGCGAAGCCCTCGGGCGAGATCATCGAGACGCCGATCATCTCGAATTTCAAGGAAGGCTTGACCGTGCTCGAGTACTTCAACTCGACCCACGGCGCGCGCAAGGGCCTGGCGGACACGGCGCTCAAGACCGCCAATTCGGGCTATCTGACCCGCCGCCTCGTCGATGTGGCGCAGGACGCCATCATCACCCAGGACGACTGCGGCACCACGGGCGGGCTCACCGTCAAGTCGGTGGTCGAGGGCGGCGAAGTCATCGCGCCCCTCACGGAGCGTATCCTCGGCCGCGTCGCGGCGGAGGAGGTGACCGACCCGCTCACCGGCAAGCTCTTGGTCGGCAACGGCGAGATGATCGAGGAGCGCGAGGTCGACATCATCGAGAAGGCCGGCCTCCAGTCGGTGCGCATCCGCTCGGTGCTGACCTGCGACGCGAAGGAGGGCGTGTGCGCCAAGTGCTACGGGCGCGACCTCGCGCGCGGCACGATGGTGAACGTGGGCGAGGCGGTGGGCGTGATCGCGGCGCAGTCGATCGGCGAGCCCGGCACCCAGCTCACCATGCGCACCTTCCACATCGGGGGCGCCGTCCAGCACGGCGGCGAGCAGTCGAGCGTGGAGGCGACCTACGACGGCACGATCGCCATCAAGAACCGCGGCGTGGTGAAGACCGGCGAGGACCGCTTCATCGTCATGAACCGCAACACCGAGCTCGTGCTCTCCGACCAGAGCGGCCGCGAGCGCGCGCGTCACCGCGTGCCCTACGGCGCCCGCCTCTTCGTCGATGAGGGCTACAAGGTCGTCAAGGGCCAGAAGCTCGTCGAGTGGGATCCCTATACCATCCCCATCATCACCGAGAAGGAGGGCAATGCCCAGTACCTCGACCTGGTCGAGGGCGTGTCGATGCGCGAGGTGGTCGACGAGGCGACCGGCATCTCGAACAAGGTGGTCATCGACTGGAAGCAGCAGCCGCGGGGTGCGGAGTTGCGGCCGCGTATCACGCTGCGCGACGGCAAGGGCAACGTGATCAAGCTGCCGAACGGGCTCGAGGCGCGCTACTTCCTCTCGGTCGATGCCGTGCTCTCGGTCGAGAACGGCGTCAAGGTCAAGGCGGGCGACGTGCTCGCGCGCATACCCCGCGAATCCTCCAAGACCCGCGACATCACGGGCGGACTGCCGCGCGTGGCGGAGCTCTTCGAGGCGCGCAAGCCCAAGGACTTCGCCATCATCAGCGAGATGACCGGCCGGGTCGAGTTCGGCAAGGACTACAAGACCAAGCGCCGCATCGTGCTGGTGCCCGAGGAGGAGGGCGGGCAGCCCTTCGAGTACCTCATCCCCAAGGGCAAGCACATCTCGGTCCAGGAGGGCGACTTCGTGCTGAAGGGCGACCTCCTCATGGACGGCAACCCGGTGCCGCACGACATCCTGCGCATCCTCGGCGTCGAGGCGCTCGCGAGCTATCTCATCAACGAGATCCAGGAGGTCTATCGCCTGCAGGGGGTCAAGATCAACGACAAGCACATCGAGGTGATCGTGCGCCAGATGCTGCAGAAGATCGAGATCGAGGACCCGGGCGACACGACCTTCCTGGTCGGCGAGCAGGCCGACAAGAGCGAGTTCGAGGAGATCAACGAGAAGACGACCAAGGAGGGCGGGCGCCCGGCCACCTCCAAGCCGGTGCTGCAGGGCATCACCAAGGCGAGCCTGCAGACGCGCTCCTTCATCTCGGCCGCCTCCTTCCAGGAGACGACCCGGGTGCTCACCGAGGCCGCCGTGTCGGGCAAGGTCGACTCGCTCACCGGCCTCAAGGAGAACGTCATCGTCGGCCGCCTCATCCCGGCCGGGACCGGTGCGGTGGTGAGCAGCATGCGCCTGCTTGCCGCCGAGCGCGACCGCGCCCAGGCGGCCCTTCAGGCCAAGGCGCAGGAGAAGCAAGAGAAAGAGAAGGAGAGTGCCGCACTCGCCGACGCGGCGCAATCAAGCGTCGCCTGAGCCGTTTGCAAAGCCGCCGAGGGGGCCGCGGCGCCGGCTTGCGGTCCCTTGGCGCGCTTGCGGAAAAATGCCGGAAGCCGGCCATTCCGGCGCTTGACGTAGGGGCCCGCCTTTCATAGTATGCGGCGCCTTTGGCTGGGGGTTGGCGGTAGGCGTTTCGGCCTAGACGCAACTCCCGGGTTGCATAAGCCCGAACACAATCCAATCTACGCCTCTCGCGGGTTGGCGAAAAGAATCCGCGCGGAGCGAGGCTTTCGCCGTCGCTCATGTTGTGTTGCCGTTCGAAGCGAGAGGACTTGGGCGAAAGGTACGAAGCGGATGCCGACGATCAACCAGCTGATTCGCAACGCGCGCCGGCCGCAGCGGGCGAAGAACAAGGTGCCGGCCCTCCAGCGCTGCCCCCAGAAGCGCGGCGTGTGCACGCGCGTCTACACGACGACGCCGAAGAAGCCGAATTCGGCGTTGCGCAAGGTCGCCAAGGTGCGGCTCACCAACGGCTAC